>NZ_CBFHAZ010000011.1:0-96633 GCF_965653655.1 Pseudomonas onubensis
GTGTATCAGTTAATAAAGATTCGACTGACCTACCGCTTTCGCGAGCAAGCCCGCTCCCACATTTACATCTAAGCAACATTTGGATCGTTGTATAGCCTTGATTCCAGCGACACTCCCCGCTACAAAACCAACACGCTTTTCACCTCTCAATCCGTATAATGCGGACCTCTCAGAGCTGTAAGAATCGCGACATAAGCTTGTAGCCTAACTTACCCGTAGCTTCCGCACAGGCCTGCTGAGCCGGGCCATTCACACAGGTGCCATCCATGGATTTCAACCCGCTCGACCTTATCCTGCATCTCGACGTGTACCTCGACATGCTGGTAAGAAACTACGGAGTGTGGATCTACGCCATTCTGTTCCTGGTTATCTTTTGTGAAACCGGTCTGGTGGTCATGCCCTTCCTGCCCGGTGACTCCTTGCTGTTTATCGCCGGCGCCATCGCCGCAGGCGGCGGCATGGACCCAGTACTGCTGGGCGGCCTGCTAATGCTGGCAGCCATCCTCGGCGACAGTACCAACTACGTGATCGGACGAACGGCCGGGGAACGCTTGTTCAGCAACCCGAATTCGAAAATTTTCCGCCGCGACTACCTGCAAAAAACCCACGACTTCTACGACAAGCACGGCGGCAAAACCGTGACCCTGGCGCGCTTCCTGCCGATCCTGCGCACCTTTGCACCGTTCGTGGCCGGTATCGCCAAAATGCCTTACCCGCGCTTCTTTGGGTTCAGCGTGTTCGGCACCATCCTGTGGGTTGGCGGCCTGGTCACCCTGGGTTACTTCTTCGGCAACGTGCCGTTTATCAAAAAGAACCTCTCGCTGCTGGTGGTGTTTATCATCCTGCTGTCGCTGGTGCCGATGATCATCGGCGTGTTCCGCAGCCGGTTTGGCCGCAGCTCCGAAGCCAAGCCGCAGTAACCGCCAATGTGGTCCCTCAGCGCCTGGCGTCGCCGGCGCCTGCTGGCCAAGCACCCGATTGCCGATGACACCTGGCAGCGGGTGCGCCATCACCTGACCTTCCTCGACGGCATCAGCGCCGAGCAGGACCAGTGGCTGCGCGAAGCCTGCGTGGTGTTCCTGAATGAAAAGCACCTCACCGCCCTGCCCGGCGTCGAGCTGCATCAGGAACAGCGCCTGCTGCTCGCCGCCCAGGCACAATTGCCGTTGATGAACCTGGGCGACCTCGACTGGTATCAGGGTTTTCACGAAATCGTGCTGTACCCCGACGACTTCCTCAGCCCCCAGCGCCATCGCGATGCCAGCGGCGTCGAGCACGAGTGGGACGGCGAACACAGCGGCGAGGCCTGGCAACAAGGCCCGGTGATCCTCGCCTGGCCCGGCGTATTGGCCAGCGGCCAGTGGGAAGGCTACAACCTGGTGATCCATGAACTGGCGCACAAGCTGGACATGCTCAACGGCGACGCCAACGGCCTGCCGCCGCTGCACCACGACATGCGCGTGCAGGAATGGGCCAGCGTGATGCAAAGCGCCTTTGACGACCTCAACCGCCAGCTGGATGCCAACCCGGACGCCGAAACGGACATCGACCCCTACGCCGCCGAAAACCCGGCGGAATTCTTTGCCGTCACCAGCGAATATTTTTTCAGTGCCCCGGATTTACTGGTCGGTACTTATCCCCAGGTGTACGCGCAACTGAGCCGCTTCTATCGCCAGGACCCGCTGGCCCGTCTGCACCAACTGCAAACCAGCGATGCCCGTTACCAGACTGAACCGCTGGCGCCACACGACGTCTGACGCATGGCATCGGCGTCAGAATATGCCTATAATCGCCGCCACTTTTAGGCCAATCCGGCCATGTTTCATGGCCAACTACGGGGGCACCGCCCAATGAGCTACAGCAAGATTCCGGCTGGCAAAGACCTGCCGAACGACATCTACGTCGCCATCGAAATTCCGGCCAACCACGCGCCGATCAAATACGAAATCGACAAAGACAGCGACTGCCTGTTCGTTGACCGTTTCATGGCCACCCCGATGTTCTACCCGGCCAACTACGGTTTTATCCCTAATACCCTGGCTGACGACGGTGACCCCCTCGACGTGCTGGTAGTAACCCCTTACCCGGTTACCCCAGGCTCGGTGATTCGCGCGCGCCCGGTCGGCATCCTGAACATGACCGACGACGGCGGCGGCGAT
This sequence comes from Pseudomonas onubensis, assembly GCF_965653655.1. Lineage (NCBI taxonomy): Bacteria > Pseudomonadati > Pseudomonadota > Gammaproteobacteria > Pseudomonadales > Pseudomonadaceae > Pseudomonas > Pseudomonas onubensis. The sequence goes on from NZ_CBFHAZ010000011.1 coordinate 2,160, forward strand.
GCCAAAGTTATCGCGGTGCCACACGACAAGCTGTCCCAGCTGTACGTGGACGTAAAGGAATACACCGACCTGCCGCCACTGCTGCTGGAACAGATCAAGCACTTCTTCGAGAACTACAAAGACCTCGAAAAAGGCAAATGGGTGAAGATCGACGGTTGGGGCAACGCAGACGCCGCCCGCGCCGAGATCATGAAGTCGGTTGCTGCCTACAAAGGCTGACACCCGCTCCTCATTGCCCTGGCAATCAAAAAAAGCCCCGATGATTCGGGGCTTTTTTTGTGGGAAAAATTAAACGCCAAGTTCAATGTTTAATTCCAAACGTTTAATAAGGTTAGATAACTGAAATATCAGACTACAACTAAGCAAATCCCTACACGCGAAACTCAACGCATAGTTTATTTGATGTATTTTTCCGGCCAGTAAACTCTGCGTTTATGAATACATCAGGTGATCGACTAAAAGCGTTACTGCGGGAAGTTCATCTTTCCGCCTCCGACTTCGCCAAGAACCGTGGTGTCACGCCTCAACACGTGAACAACTGGTTCAAGCGCGGCGTGCCCATGGGCCGACTCAACGAGATCGCAGAACTGCTCTGCGTCTCCAGCCGTTGGCTGCGCACCGGCGAAGGCCTCAAACACCCACCGGCCAACTTCCTGCTGGAAGGCCCGGACCCAAGGAAAGGCATCGCCACCCGCGAAGAAAGCGGCAAGTACCTCACGGGCCCCGCCCGTCTCCCGGAAAAAATCGACGTGGAGATCCCCCTCCACCCCACATTCACCTCGACCGAGCGCATCCGCGTCTCCCTGCACACCCTCGAAGCCCTCAACGTAAACCCCGACCGCGCCGTAGGCGCCTACATGGTCGACAACAGCATGATCGACATCATCCAACAAGGCGCCACCCTCGCCATCGACCGCGGCCGCAGCCAAATCACCGACGGCGAAATCTACGCCGTCGAACACGACGGCATGCTCCGCATCAAATACCTCTACAACCGCCCGGGCGGCGGCCTGCGCATGCGCAGCCACAACGCCAACGAACACCCGGACGAATACCTCACCCACGAACAACGCTTTGAACAGAACTTCGAGATCGTCGGCTGGGTGTTCTGGTGGTCCACCCTCAACAACCGCAGACCGGTGCCGCTGGACGAACACCTGCTGGGCTGGGAAGGCTCTAAATCGGACCCGGATGTAGGCATATGAGGTGAATGTGGGTAGAATGCCGCCCACATTTGGCAGGGGGTGGCTTTGCGCTACCTATCCTGCCTGGCGATGCGGAGGAGTTCCCGCGGATGCCCCTACTATTCAGCCCGACTCGACGTGGGCTGAGCGATTTGAAGGCTGGTGAGGTTTGTCAAAAACAAGCTGAGGCAGTCCCCGAGAAGCCGGCCACAAGCCGGCTTTTTAATGCCCTTTTTTAACCTCAAAAACACATTGGTACCTGCTGCGGCAAGTAGGCACGGTGCGTGCTATCACCCTTCCTCCGCAAAAACTCTATTCTAAAGCGCGCGCCTCAATTAATAGCCGCCTAGCTGGTTGGCACATAGCTAAAGTGTCGTCGCCAGCGACACAAGAACAAGACATGTCGCAAAAATCGCAAAATAGCGACACATGACGCCTAGATGCTTACACTGACGCCATGAGAGGGCGCTTATGAAAGCGACCTCGCCAATAAATGAACCTCGTGGACACACTTTCATCCATGACAACACATCATTTCCCATGGCAAGCCGATAAGCCTTACAACCAGCTTCCGCCACTACCGCCGTCAGCACAGCTGGAAACCCGGGCAGTACTCAAACGCTGCATTGAAGCCCGCGCAGCCTTGGCCGAATTGAAACAAGCTGCCGAGCTGATCCCTAACCAAACGATGCTGATCAATACCATCCCCTTGCTGGAAGCCAAAGACAGCTCCGAGATCGAAAGTATCGTCACCACCACGGACTTGCTCTTCCAGCATGCCCAGGATGGGGCCAACCATGCAGATCCCGCGACCAAAGAAGCCCTGCGGTACCGCAAGGCTCTTCATAACGGTTACCAATCGTTGGCTCAGCGCCCACTCTCCACAGGCACGGCAGTAGAAATCTGTCGCACGCTCAAAGGCGTGAACATGGACATTCGCCGTGTACCAGGCGTCCAGCTAGCCAATGACCGCACCGGCGAGATCATCTACACGCCACCAGAGGGCGAAGATCGCTTACGCGACTTGCTAGCCAATTGGGAACGTTTTTTACACAACGAGACAGACCTCGATCCTTTGGTACGAATGGCCGTGGCGCACTATCAATTCGAGGCCATTCACCCGTTCACCGACGGCAATGGCCGTACCGGCCGGGTACTCAATACCCTGTATCTGATTCAGGAAGGTCTGCTGAATCTACCGATTCTCTACCTTAGCCATTTCATCATTGCGCATAGAGCCGATTACTACCGACTGCTACTTGATGTGACCCGCGAGCAAGCCTGGGAGCCCTGGCTGCTTTATATGCTCACCGCCGTAGAAGAAACCGCCCGCTGGACCAGTGCCAAAATTGCCGCCATTCGCAGCCTATCCGAGCACACAAGCCAGTTTGTTCGCGAACGTCTGCCAAAAACCTATACCCGCGAATTAGTGGATGTGATTTTCGAGCAACCCTACTGCCGCATTAGCAACGTCGTCGATAAGCAGATCGCTCAACGCCAGGCCGCCTCTCGCTACCTCAAAGAGTTAGTGTCCATTGGCGTTCTACAGGAGGTTCAGGTTGGCAAGGAAAAGCTCTTCATTCATCCCAAGCTGATGCAGCTACTGATTCGCGACAGCAACGACTTCAAGACGTACGCCTGAGCCGTACTGAAGGACATTGAGTATTGAGTCGCCTGAACGGTGAAGACTGAACAGGCGACGTGTCTTACTTCGGCTGCATACACTCCACAGCCCGATCCGCCACCATCTTCGCCATCTCCACCAAATGCATCACCGCCCGATGCGGCGCGCCCAGCGGTTCACCAAGCGCCTGCGACGTAGCCACCGCGCACTGCAACAGCTCGGCTACGCGCACCCAGGCATCTTCAAAGCTCAGTTCTTCATTAACAGTAAAAGGCTTGGTCGCAGCCGATGAGGGCGAATCCGAAACTTTGTTATCCATAGAAAACCTCTAGCAGTAAGTGACTACCACCGTCCTTTCGCGACTAAACGAGCAGAGGTGGCGGCTGTACGCAGGTTAGTCGACCGGCCGCTAGGCACCGGCGCACCCGAAGGTGCCCTGCGCACAGCCACCATAAAGTGCAGGTGAGAAAACACCTGGCTTTGGGATGGCGCGTGCGCCTAGCGAAGTCCGGGCGACTAAACCCGATCACTGAAAAAGCAGTGACGGAACGCAGCCTAGTCGCGAGATTTTGCTGACGCAAGCGGCTGGGATTCTCTAGGAAACGTCCTGCAAATGAAAGGGATCCGTACTGCTGGCCATCCAACCATTGTCACCTTCTAGTTGACAGTATTACCTGCCACACCCGATTTATCCCCCGCAATCCACCCATTAATCTGTACCCATGTTGAACGCAACGCCAAACCAACCCAACCAAAAAAGGACTTCAACCATGAGCACTCCAACCCTTAGCCGCTTGAACAAAGACGACGCCATTGTTCTGCTGATCGACCACCAAACCGGCCTGATCTCGCTGGTGCAGGACTTCTCCCCCAATGAGTTCAAGAACAACGTGCTGGCCCTGGCGGACGTGGCCAAGTTCTTCAACCTGCCGACCATTCTCACCACCAGTTTCGAGCAAGGCCCTAACGGCCCGTTGGTGCCGGAGTTGAAGGAGATGTTCCCGCAGGCGCCGTACATCGCTCGCCCTGGTCAGATTAATGCGTGGGATAACGAGGATTTCGTCAAGGCAGTCAAGGCGACTGGGCGTAAGCAGATTGTCATTGCGGGTGTGGTGACGGATGTGTGTGTGACGTTCCCGACGTTGTCGGCGCTGGCAGAGGGGTTTGAGGTGTTTGTGGTGACGGATGCGTCGGGCACGTTTAATACGACGGTGCAGCAGGCGGCGTGGAGCCGGATGGTGCAAGCGGGGGCGCAGATGATGAATTGGTTTTCGGTGGCGTGTGAGTTGCAGGGTGACTGGCGCAACGATATTGAGGGGCTGGGGAATTTGTTGTCGCAGCGGATTCCTAACTATCGGAACTTGATGAACAGCTATTCGGTGCTGGCAGCGCGTCAGGGCTGAGGTTGAGCGGCTTTAATCTGTGGGAGCGGGCTTGCCCGCGATGGCGGTGGATCAGTCATGCATTTGGTGACTGACATACCGTCATCGCGGGCAAGCCCGCTCCCACATTTGATCTTTGTTGCTTTGCGATCGGGGTGGCTCAGTCGAGGATCAGGTGCGGTAGAAACCGGCTTGAGTCCTTGGTGATCAAACTGTTGTCTTCGCGCACGCCGATGCCTGCGGCTTGATCCGCGATGACCCATGAGCCGATCAGTGTGTAGCTGTCACCAAAGCGTGGCAGCGGCGCGAATTCCTGAAGGATAAACGGCGCGTCCGTGTAGGGGCCGTCTTCTTTTACGATCAGGCCTTCAGCGGTTTGCAGTTCGATGTTGGCGCCTTCGCGGGAGAAGAACGGTTTACGTACCCAGCCCTTTGGCACGGCTTTGCCGGGGTCGGTGTCCAGGTGGGAGGCGAGCAGGTTCGGGTGGCCTTTATTGAACTCCCACAGCAGCGGCAGGATGCCTTTGTTGGAGAGGATGGCTTTCCACGCTGGCTCGAAAAACTGGGTGTCGCTCTGGGCAATCGCGGCGCCGAAGGGTTCGTGGAAGATGAATTCCCAGGCGTGCAGTTTGAACAGGTGGGGAATCCAGCGATCCTCAATGTCGACGAAGCGGCCTTCGCTGGTAAGGCCGATGTCTTCGATGTCGATGTGGCGGGACTCGATGCCGACTTTTTCGGCGACCAGGCGCAGGTAGTCGGTGGTGCCTTTGTCTTCGATCGAGTCTTTCATCGAGGCGAAGTAGAACGGCTGGTTCAGTTGCAGTTGCGCGAAGGCCTGGTGCAGCTTGGTGTCGATGCTGTTGAACTGGTCGGCGTGCTTGGGCAGCAGGCCGCGTTCGATGCATTGCTCAAGCCAGCCCCATTGAAACGCCGCTGCTTCGTAGAGGCTGGTGGGTGTGTCGTAGTTGAGTTCGAGCAGTTTGGCTGGGCCGCTGCCGTTGTAGGAAAAGTCCATGCGCCCGTACAGGTGTGGGTGGCCTTCGAGCCATGAGGTGCGGATCATGTCGAAGAACGGCGCGGGAATGCTCAGGCGCTCCAGCAGCTCCTCGTTGTGCACCACGCGGGCCACGAGGTCCATGCACATGTCATGGATCTCGGTGGTCGGGTCTTCGAGGTCGCGCTCGATTTGCGCGAGCGTGAACTGGTAGTACGCGCTTTCGTCCCAGTAGGGTTCGCCGTCGATGGTGTGGAACAGGAAGCCGAGGCTGTCGGCGGTCTGTTTCCAGTCATGACGTTCTGCGCAGTGGATCTTCTTCATGGCCTGGCTTCCTTAACTGCTCGAACCACCGCCGCCCCAGCCGCTGCGGGCGCTGGCTTTGCTGCCAAAACCACCACGGGAGGTGGAGGATGCGACGTTCACCGGCTTGCTGGAGGAGCGCAGCGTGTTGGAGTAATTGCTGCTGCCGTATCGGGCCTGGTTGGAACGACCAAAGGTTGCCCCGTTGGAGACGCGCTGGTTGAGCGTTGAGTTGCCGTAATTGCCGCGATCATCGCGGTAGCGGTACACCGGCTCGGAACGGTAGCTGTTGCGATTGCTGCTGAGCATGTTGCCGATCAACAGGCCGGTGAGCAGGCTGCTGGTGGAGAAGCCAGAGCCACCGCTGTTGGCTTGCGAGCCGGCGACTTGGGCATTGGCCGCGTCGACCTGGGATTGGGTCACCCGGCCTTCGGCGGTCAGTTCGAAACCGCCGAGCCTCGGGATGAACTTGCCGATGGAGTCTTGCTGGCACCAGTCGGCGACAAAGTCGGCGTCGCAATCGGTCTGGCTGTCGTACACCGGCGCAATGCGGCGGTGCTCGGCCATGGCGGTCATGTAGGCGTCCGAGCAGACGTCGACCGGCAGCTTTTCATCGGCGCATTGCTGGACCGACTGGAAGTTGTACTTTTTCTGCAAATCGTAGGTTTTTTCGGTCGGCCCACAGCCGGATATCGCCATGGCGACCGACGCTGCCAGCGACAGCTGGACGTACTTGCTTCGTTTCATCGAGAGCTCCGTGCGCAATCAGTACTGGGTGGGCGTCATGCACGCGGCGTTCAGCATGCCGACGCTGATAGCCACGGCGGCCACGTAGATGCCGGCCGCAACTTCGCCATTCTTGATGCGCTCGGACGTGCCTTTGAGCACCAGGCTGGTCAGCAGAAATGCCAGCAGTTGGACGACGGCGGCGATCACCGACCAGACGACAAAATCCAGCAGGCTGATGGAGTAGGCAATCACGTTACTGGCCGGAATGGCGAAGCCAATGATCGCGCCGCCCAGGGCGACCGCCGCCGAAACATTGCCGGCGCGGATCAGTTCGAACTCCTTGTGCGGGGTGATGCGGGTGTAGATGAACTGGAACAGCGCGAACAGCACCGCAGCCCCCAGGATGTAGATGACAAAGCCGAGCACAGCGGCTTTGTTCAGGGAGATGGAGAGAGCTTCTAGCATGGATGGCTTCCTTTTTTAGAGCGCAGTCAGGTCGGTTGTGTACAGCGAAATGCCCAGCGACGTGCTCAGGCTGATGCCACCCTCGGCATCTTCTTCGACGGAAAACAGCAGGAACTCGCGGCGATCGGTCAACCCGGTGTCGCGGGCGTACAGCATCGAACGGTGCTCGACGTTGTAGGCATCTTCCGGGTTTATCACGCGCTCGCTCATCGCCACCAGCTCGGTCTGGCCGGCTTCGCCGCCCCACACGCGGGCGTACTCGACGCCGTTGTGGGTGTAGGTCGGCAGCCCGATCAAGCTTTGTGGGCCTGCCAGCCGACGCAGTTCCGCTTCGCTGCTGATGGTGACATAGCTTAAGTAGTTAAACAGGATCACCGACTCGACTTGCCCGGCGATGTCGCCGGTGGTGTGCACCTGCAGCCAGTAATCTTCGTCGTTCATGTAGTAGCGCGACAGCCAGGTCGACTGCCCGAGATCAACGGTGCCGTTGGCCCAGATTTCCTGGGAGCCAGGGATAACCACCGAGGTTTTCCCATCGAGCAGCAATTTCAGGGTGGTGTCGAACATCACGCCTTTGCCCGGCGCCAGGCCCAGCGGCCCGGTGGTGGGCACGGGTTCGGCGGCGGGCCGGTTCGATTGTGGATTCGCGTTCGGGGCCTCGAGCCCCATCAACTGTTTAAACCATCCCATTGGAGATTTCCTTGAGGCGGGTGGAGGCAATGTAGAAGAGCTCGCCGCCTTCAACGCGCGTGGCACTGGGCGGGTTGATCGACGGTTGCTGGGCACCTTTGGCGCGATAGCCGATAAGGGTGGCGTTGTGGTGTTCTTTCATCCGGGTGTACAGATCGCCGAAGGTGGCTTCGAAGGCCTCGGGCAATTTCATCAGGTATTGAGTGGCGCCCTGCCCCACGCACAACAGTTCATTGATGACCACGGATGAGCCCGGATCCTGAGAGGCGCGCACCAGCATTTCGATCGCCATGCTGGACGTGCACTCCAGGCGCGGAGCGTAGGAGCTGGCCAGTGCGGCAATTTCACTTTCATTGAAGTGGGCGACCACATGGCCGACGGGGCTCAGTTGATTCACCGCCAGCACCGTGGCCAGCGTCAGGTCGTCAGACGGGGTTCGCACCAGCACACGCTCGGCACCGGGCACACCGGCACGCAGTAACAGCGCGCTGGAGGACAGGCTTTCACCGCGGATGAACGCGGCCTTACCCGGCATCGGGTTTTCTTCGAGGGTGCAATCGCAAATCACGATCAGGTTGTCGTTCGAGGTTTCGTCCTGAAGCAACAACTCAATGACCCGCTCACTGGACGCGCCTTCCCAGCCGATGAGCACCGTATGGCCGACCTTTCCGGTGAAATCACCTTTGCCCTTCATGCCTTTTCTCCATGCATCGATAACACTGCTGGTGGTTTTGCCGATAGCCGCTGTGAGCAGCGCAATGCCCCCGAGCATCACCCAGGCCGCCACGAAAATGCGCCCTGCCGAGGTCTGCGGGGCGAGGTCGCCGTAGCCGACGGTGAGCGTGGTGGTGAGATAGAAGTAGATAAACGTGGCGAGGGCAGTGAGATGTTGTTCGCCCAACAGCACCAGGCCCAGGTAAGCCGTGCTCAGGTGTACGCCCAGGGCAATGATCAAGCCTGCCCAGCCGAAGCGGTGAAAGAGCGAGGAGGCGTACATGCGCAACAAAAGGAAAATCGACATTTCGTCCCTGGCTCCCTGGGTACTTGAATCCTGATGACGCCATCGCCTCAGCGTCTGTAGGCTCAAGTGCGTTCACCCGGCATTAAACCTGCTGCGCGGTGCAGAGAGAAGTACCTTGGCAGCAATAAATCCGGCGAACGCACCAAACAGATGCCCTTCGAAGGAAATACCCTGGCGCGGCAGGAACCCCAAGATCAACCCGCCATAAAACACTGCCACGACACCTGCGATTAACAGGTTGCTCCAGCTCCTGTGGAACCAGGCGCGTGACAACAGGTAGGCCCATAGCCCAAAGACCCAGCCGCTGGCACCGACGTGTACGCCGCTAAACCCGAACAGCCAGACCAGCGAACCACCCAGCAGGATAATGATCGCGCTCACGGTGACGAATCGGTTGAGCCCTTCGGCCATGACCAGGGTGCCCAGCACCACAAAGGCGATCAGGTTTGCGCTGAGGTGGGCAAAGGAGGCGTGCAGAAACGGCGAGGTGAGGATGCCGAACAGGCCCTGCATGGTCCTCGGAATCAGCCCGAATGCCATGAGGCTGTAGCCGGTGGCCACATTGAGCAGTTGCAGCGCGACCATGAACACGGCCAGCCCTGCGATTGTCTTGAAACCCTTCAGGGCGTCCATCCTGACCTCGAGGTAAAAAAGAAGGGCAGACCTTATTGCCGCTCGGCTAAGCGCAAGCCCCCTGTGGGAGCGGGCTTGCTCGCGAAAGCGGTGGGTCAGTCAACATCCATGTTTGCCGGGCTGACGCCTTCGCGAGCAAGCCCGCTCCCACATTTGATCTTCGCTGCCTTGAGCATTTCGCTGACTTAACTGCCCGGCCTGCTTCGGCGTTGTTTACTCAGCTGACTTTTGCTTCAGGCGCTCCAGAATCGCATTAGCGCTGCCGGTGTCCGGCGTGATGCCGGCGTCGCGCAGTTTGCGCTCCAGGTCGGTGCCGGTCGATGCCTCGGCCAGTTCGTCCTGGGCTTGCAGTTCAGCGGCACGTTGCTGCTGTTTGGCCTGCAGGCGGTTGAGTGTGCCGACGGCAGTTTCCAGCTTGCCGTTGGCGCCGCCGCTGGCGACGGACGCGCTGACCTGGGCCTTTTGCACGCTTTCGCGGGCCTTGGCCATGTCCACTTGCTGGCGCAGGCTTTTGATCCGGCTTTCGGCCTTGGTGATGTCCTTGCGCATGCTGTCGGCGTAGCCACCGAACTCGGCGGTCTGCTTTTGCTCGGCGTCACGCTCGTTGGTCAGGGTCGAAATAGCTTCTGCCACTTCCAGGGCCAGGTCTTCACGGTTGGCCTGGATAGCGGCCATCGCTTTGGACTCAAGGTCTTTGATCTTGGCGTCGTACTCGCCCACGCGATCCGCCGCCAGCTTGTGCTTGGCCATGATGCTCACCAGCTCACGCTTGGCGTTGGCCAGTGCGGTGTCGGCGTCGCGAATTTCTTGATCAAGGATGCGCAGGGCCTGTTGGTCGACGATCGATTCGCCGACTTCGCTGGCACCGCCACGCAGCGCGGTGAACAATTTGCTCCAGATGGACTGACTCATTGGATACTCCTGAATACTTAATTGAAGAAACGTTCGAAGGCTTCGCTCGCGCGCTGCACGTTATCGACCAGGGTTTTCACCTCGGTCACGATGTTGGTCAGGCTGGAGTCGGAACTCAGCGCACCAAACATGTTGTAAACAACTTGGCCGTTCGGCATGGACTCGATGCCGATCGACGACAACGGGAACATTTCCCGGCTGCGCAGCACGGCGTCATTGAAGGCCGTTACGTCCTTGATCGACTCGACGTCAACCAGCACGGTATCGACGATGATCTGCTCGCCCACCACCGCGATGTAAATCGGCAAGCCACCGAAGTCGTTCATTTCCAGCTTGATGCTGGACTCGGAACCTTGAACCAGAGAAAGCGTAATGTCTTTGGCGACCACTTCGTCCAGGGCCTGAAGCGCGCTGAAGAGGCGGTCGATGTTCCAGTTGGTACCTGCGCTCATGAAATTCTCCGACATAAATGAGCCAGCCAGAATCGGTTGGCGAAGCTGTTTCTCCATTTGCTTGAGCAGGCTTCGGTTTTCGGGAAGCACCCAAGTCTCGTGTTTCACATAACCGGCGGCCGCCAGGCCCGCGCGCATCTGCTTCATGTAAAAGCTCGACGGCTTTTTAACCGGCGGTTTCAAGCGCTCTCCCTTGCGGTTTGCCGAATCGGTATCGGGCTCTGCGGGCGGGCTCGATGGAGAGCTGCTTTTCATGGTACTGACCTCGTTGTGAAAATCTCACGCGTGAGAAAATCTACGCGCTATTTTCGTCAGGCTCAATAGCTCACGCGTGAGATTTTTTGTATCACTTTTCCCGCAAGGCCTAGGAGCGCCATGCTTAGGCTAAGACTCCTTTTTCAAATCTGATGAACGGTTAAATGGCCGTTGTTGACGCGCCCATACATAGCTCACCATGCTCTAGCGCAAGCGTACCGCGCACATCGGGCTTTTTTTCAGGCGCTGGCCTTACTGCATAAATGTTCCGAAATCATCTTGGCGTTGTGAATTGTTGTGAAGGCGTTGCGAATCAGCCAAAACTCCGTGCTAAGTTCTGTGACATTGCTGCGTAACGTTACAGTTCACAGCATTCATGCACAGCGGCCACCCAACTAAGGCCGCCCTCTTGTTATCAAATAAACAGCCTCGGTTAGTTAACCAGGAAGTTGTACGGCCCTGCGCGCTTTAATGGCAGCCGGGCCACACTTACATCAGGAGAATAACCATGGTAGCGAAGGTAGAAACGACCCCAAAGGACGCCGCGGTCACTAATAAGAGCTCTGTCGCTGCCTGGGAAAAGTCCGTAAAAAAAGCCGCCGCCGCGCCCAAAGATGAGTTGGGCAAAGGCCAGAAGCGCCCCGAAGGTGACACGCGCTCGGCCCAGCAAATCATTGATGACACGCCCCTGCTCGCCCAACTGGGCAACCAAAGTGGAGTGAAGGACAACCTTAAAAAGCAGGTCGGTGATTTTGAGAAAGACGCAGATGCCGCCTATCGCGCGTCCAAGGTGCTGGAGCACGTGGAATATATAGACGAAGACGGCAAGCTCACCGATGGCAAGGAGGTCGGCAACCACAGCATCGACGGCTTCACCAAGGACGGCGAAGCCCGGCATGGCACCGAGGCGGGCCGTTTGCAGGACTTTGGCAAATACGGGTATTCGAGCCTGCGCGGCGAAGTGGTCAAGTCGGACCTGGGCGACAAACAGAAGCGCCCCGACGGTGACACGCGTTCGGCAAAAGAGATTATCGACGCCACGCCCCTGCTGAAAAACCTCGGCAACCAGAGCGATGTGAAGGACAACCTCAAGAAGCAAGTGGGCGACTTCGAGACCGACGCCGACGCCGCGTACCGCGCTACCCAGGTGCTGGAACATGTGGTCAGCATCGATGAAAACGGCAAGTTGCTGACCGGTTATGACGCCCGCAACAAAGACAACGACAGCATTGATGGCTTCACCAAAGACAAAGAAGCCCGGCACGGTACCGAGGCCGGCCGCTTGCAGGATTTCGGCAAGTACGGCTACTCAAGCCTCAAGGGCGACCTGATGCACGTCAAGGACGCAACCCATTCCGACAAGGCCGCGCCGCCCGATGAGCCACAGGACGTGCAGGCCCTGCGCGACAAATACAACATCCCCACCTTCGGCGCAGAAGGGCTGATGGACATGGAGTTGCCCAACGACAAGACCGTGGGCGGCCAGACGGCCGAGAACTTTGTGCAGGGCATCCGCGATGACATCAAGAGCGGCAAGCTGACCGAGGACTCGGATGAAGCCAAGATCGTCAAGCTGATGGACGCCCAGGCCGCACTCGACAGTGGCTATGACCTGTACGGCTACGCCGAGAGTATCAACCTGGGCAGCGGCACCTACCGTGAAACGGATAAGAGCCCGACCAAGTTGAACGGCAGGGACGTCAAGGAGATGGTCGACGAGGACAAACTCGCCAAAGAAATTTCCACACTCATGGGCAAAGAAGGCATTAAAGACCGTTACGACATAGAACTTAAGAAAAGTGTCGGCAGCTTGTCGGAAGATCGCTTGAATGAAGTTCGCGAGCAAGTGTTCCCGGCACTGTTCAAAGACGGCACGCGTGATGCCAACTTGAACTTTGAAGAGTATGTGATTGCCATGAACGACTCCGGCGATCCGAAAAAGTCGGAAACCGCCGAACTCGATGTAGACCGTTACTTTGAGTCGCTGCGCATCCTTGAGCCGGACAGCTACACCGCACGTCGTCAGACCTTCGACCAGAACATGATGACGCACCAGCTCAACACCTACATGGAGAACCCCGACAAGGTTTCGCCGGAAAATGCCGAAAGCGGGTTGAAAGCCTCGTTCACGATGATCAAGGGCGGCATCAACGCCGCCCTCGGTGGCCTGGACAAGGGCGACAAAGCCTACGACATGTACAAAAAGATGAAGGATGAGATCGACATCCTCGACGGCCATATCAAAGGGCTGAGCCCGGCAGAAAACAAACAGATCGCAGCGGCCATTCGCCTGGCTGCGGCCAGCGGCGACCCGAAAGCTATCGACAAGGTGGTCGACACCCAATTGAAGGGCTTGGGCGCCAATCGCGAGGCGGCCGCCGGCTCCCTGAAGACGGTGTTGCACACCGCCAGTTCCACCGGCGGGCTGAGTGCCATGGCGGGCACGATGAACCTGGTCAGCGGCGCCCTGCAGTTGGCCAATGGCGGCGGCAACATGACCGACGACCAGAAAATTGCCGCCGCCAAAGACTTGGTCGCCGGCTTGAGCTTTACCAACGACTTCCTCAAGTTCGGTTCGAACATTGTGGAAACCCTGGGTGGCACTAAACCCTATGAACCTGACGTGGATAAAGACGGCAAAGGCCCGGCAAAAATCAAAGCCACTGAATGGCTGGGGCTGATCGACGAGAACCTGCCGGATATCTGGGGCAAGAAATCCACCGAAAAATCCGACGCACTGGCCGCCTCTATCAGCACCCGGGTCAAAGAGTCGTCCGAAACCCTCAAGAAACTCGACGTGGGCAACCTGTCGGCCGATGAGGTCAAGGAGTACGACAACGCCGCCAAATCCCTTGGCGAACACATGGGCGTCAAGGACATTCCCGGCAAAGGTAGCCCGGCGTCAAAATCCGAGATTGCCATCGCCTCCGGGCGCTCGTTTCTGCGCTTTATGGGCGGCGCCGGCCTGGATTTGACCGGTGGCGTGATGGACATCGTTTCCGGCGCACGCAAACTCAAAAACGCCAAGACCGCACTGGAAAAAACCGACGCGGCCTTCACCCTGGGCGGTGGTGCATCCGGTACCGGTATGGCGATTGCCAATACCATCGCGATGTTCGCCCCAAAAGGCGCGCACCTGGCCGGCAAATTGGCCGGTGATGTTGCCGCCACCGTGGTACGCGGGCTGGCCATCGGCGCCCGTATTGCGGGCCCGGTTTTCGCCGTGGCCGGTGTGATCTTCGGGGTGGCAGGCACCTTGATCGCAGAGGCGGTCGAGCATGCCAAAATGCAAAAACTCACAGACTCCCAAGGCAAGTTTTTCAAAGACCTCGCCGCTGCCGGCGTAACCAAGGACGACTGGGGCGACAAGCTCGAATACGCGCGTTATGCCACCTATATGTACGGCGGCCGCGACACCCCGGACGACAAATCGATGTTCGAGTACCAGTCGGACGAATGGAAACACTTCAAGGAAACCGAAGACAAAAAAGGCAGCTCCTTGGCACGGCTGGCGCCCCACTTGCACAAGGACAGCGACCCCGACAGCAAGAACCTGTGGGAAAAATTCCTGGCCGGCGGCACCAGCTCCAGCGGGCCCCATGGCAGTGAACGACATACCGATGACTGGCGGCCTTGGGGTAGCACGGACATGGATGCGGGCAAGCAGGAAAGGGCCTGATTTTATCCGTTCAACGTTTGCAGCCTGCCTGAACGGCAGGCTGTAACGGTTAAACGCACCTAACCCGCCAGCTCCCGCTCAATCTGCTCAATGCTTGGCAAACTGGTTTGTAGCTCTGCCGGTAAAGATTCCACCAACTGATATTCCGCCACGCCGATCGGCCGGTTGTTGTCGCGCAATGCATATTCAGCCACCACTTCATTTTTACTTTTACACAACAACAGGCCGATGGTGGGCCCGTCCTGCGGGTGTTTAAGCTGGGCATCCACTGCCGACAGGTAAAAACTCAGCTTGCCGAGGTGTTCTGGTTTGAATTTGCCGGTCTTGAGTTCGATCACTACATAGCAGCGCAGCTTCAGGTGATAGAACAGCAGGTCGACGAAAAACTCATCACCGCCAACATCCAGCAACACCTGCTGCCCGACAAAGGCGAAACCGGCGCCCAACTCGAGCAGGAAGTCGGTGACGTGCTTGATTAGCGCGTTTTCTATATCGCGCTCCTGCGCATCCAAAGCCAGGCTAAGGAAGTCGAAGCGATAAGGATCCTTGAGCGATTCGCGCGCCAGGTCGGATTGGGGTTTGGGCAAATGATGTTCAAAATTGCTCACGGCCTTGCCACTGCGCTCCAGCAGGCGATGCTCGATTTGCATCACGAGGGTGTTACGTGACCAGTTGTGTTCGATTGCCTGGGCGACATACCAACGGCGCGTTTCGGGGCCGGGCAGTTTGTCCAGCAGGGCCAGTTGGTGATACCAAGGCAATTGTGCAAGCACCCCTTGCACAAACTCTGCGTCTGGCCACGCCTCGGCAAAAGCGCGCATATATTTAAGGTTGCGCGGCGAAAAACCCTTCATCTTGGGGAAGGCCGCGCGCAAGTCTTGGGCAAGGCGATCAACCACCTTGCTGCCCCAACCCTGCGCGGCCTGGCGGGTCAAAATATCGTGGCCGATCTGCCAGTAAAGCAGCACCAGTTCGCGGTTCACCGCCAGCGTCGCTCGCTGCTGGGCCGTATGGATGCGCAGTTTAAGGTCGCTCAGCCAGTCGCTGTAGCCCACAGGAGGCGTGATCAAGCCGATAGAGGTTTCACTCATGCCCGTTTCACTCTTGACTGGAAGGGCACAGGCTAGTCAGTGGTTTTTACTGTCACAAGGGGCCGCAAACGGTTCAGGAAGGGCCTTGCACAGATCACAGAAACGTCCTGCTGGCCTTTGCAAATCGGCGCATTGCAACGCCACGCCTTGACTCTCCCCTATACAGCACACCCTACGCTGAAAGACCCACTTTCAGGCTCCGTCACCATGACTCAGCGCATCCTGCTCATTCTCGGCCATCCCTCCAGTACCAGTTTCTGCTCAGCCATCGCAAGCACCTACATTGAGGCGGCTACAATCGCCGGCCACGAAGTCCGCGTCCTGCGCTTGGGCGAACTGGCTTTCGACCCGGTCCTGCATAACGGCTACACCCAGCCCCAAGCCTTGGAACCCGATTTGGTCAACGCCCAAGCCGATATCCTCTGGGCGACTCATCTGGCGTGGGTTTTCCCGATCTGGTGGGGCGGCATCCCTGCGTTGATGAAAGGCTTTATCGACCGGATTTTCCTACCCGGTTTTGCCTTCAAATACCGCAAGGGCAAGGCATTCCCGGATAAGTTGCTGCTGGGCCGCACCGCCCATTTACTGGTGACCCTGGATACGCCGCCGTGGTATTACCGCTGGGTCTATCGCATGCCGGGCATTCATCAGATGCACAGCACGACCCTGGCCTTTTGCGGCATCAAGCCGACCAAGACGCTGATGTTCGGACCTGTACTGGAATCAACAGCAACGCAGCGCGACAAGTGGCTGAAACAGGTCGGCGCACTATTTGAAAAAAGGAGTTTTCATGTACATCGGCAAAGCCGCGCAGTTGTCGGGCACGACCATCAAGGCGATTCGTCATTATGAAGCAATTGGCCTGCTGCCAGCGCCACAGCGCGCGGGACGTTATCGGGTTTACTCGGCGCAGAATGTCGAGTTGCTGACGCTGATCAAATGCGCGCAGCAGCTGGGGTTCAAGCTCAAGGAGTTGCAGGGAATTTTGCACGGGCACGAGGGCGATGTGTTGCCTTGGGAGCGGGCAGACCAGGCCATCGCCAGCAAGAAGTGCGAACTGGCCGGGCAGATTGCCGGGCTGCAGAAAATGCAGGCCGGGTTGATGGCATTTGAAGCGCAGCTCAAGGACGCACAGGGGCAATGCTCCGGTATGCGCTGAGCCGAATAAAATGCCTAATCGGCTCACGAAATGAGCCGAATAAGCGTTTTATTCGGCTCAACGGCAGACAAGTGACAGCCCCGCTCATTTGCCCAGAATCCCCATGTCTGCTAGTGTCGCGCCGGTTTACCGTCTACCGGATTAGCCGCCATGGCCCGCAAAAAAGTTGCACTCGATTTCGAACAATCCCTCGCCGACCTGCAAACTCTGGTTGAGCGTCTGGAGAACGGCGAGTTGTCGCTGGAAGACTCGTTGACGGCGTTTGAGCAAGGCATCGGCCTGACGCGCGACTGCCAGAGCGCGCTGGCGCAGGCAGAGCAGAAGGTACAAGTGTTGCTGGAGCGTGACGGGGAGTTGGCCGAAGAACCTTTCGATGCGGAACAACCCGAATGATCGACGCGTATCAGGCCAGCAGCCAAGCCCGGGTAAACGCGGCGCTCGAACCCTTGTTCGTGGCGCCAAGCGCGCAAATGCAGCGCTTGTATGAAGCCATGCGCTACAGCGTGATGAATGGCGGCAAGCGTGTGCGCCCGTTGCTGGCGTATGCGGCCTGTGAAGCCCTGGGCGCGCCGGCCGAGCAGGCCAATGGCGCGGCATGTGCGGTTGAGCTGATTCATGCCTATTCGCTGGTGCATGACGATTTACCGGCCATGGACGATGACGATCTGCGTCGCGGCCAGCCCACCACCCATAAAGCCTTTGACGAAGCCTACGCGATCCTCGCCGGTGACGGCTTGCAGAGCCTGGCGTTCAGCGCCTTGCTGGACCCGCGCCTGAACAGCGTGAATGCCGAGATCAGCCTGCGCATGGTCACGGCCCTGGCCATGGCCGCAGGCCCGGCTGGCATGGTCGGCGGGCAGGCAATCGACATGGGCTCGGTCAGCCTCAAGCTCGACCAAAAAGCCCTCGAACATATGCACCGTCACAAGACCGGCGCGCTGATCGAAGCCGCCGTACACTTGGGCGCCCTGGCCAGTGGCCGCGCCGAAGCTGCGCAATTGGCGGCCCTGCAGACCTATTCCCGGGCCATCGGCCTGGCGTTTCAGGTGCAGGACGACATCCTCGACGTGGAAAGTGACACCGCCACCCTGGGCAAGCGCCAAGGCGCGGATATCGCCCGGGACAAACCGACTTATCCGGCGTTGCTGGGCCTTGATGCTGCCAAGGCTTACGCCCTGGAATTGCGTGACCAGGCCCTGGATGCCCTGCGACCTTTCGACGCGGCAGCCGAGCCGCTGCGCGACCTGGCGCGGTATATCGTCGAACGCCGCCACTGATAACCGCGGCCTTTCGCGCCGCATATCGGCCAAGTTCGGCGCCCTGCGTGGGCAGTTTGCACCGCTTGAGGTAAACTGCCGCCTCTTCTATACCTATAACGATTCGCCTGATGCCCACGACGTTTCAAGAGATTCCCCGCAAGCGCCCGTCCACGCCCCTGCTCGACCGTGCTGTCACGCCGGTCGGCCTGCGTCGACTGGGTGAAGCCGAGCTGGAAACCCTGGCCGATGAGTTGCGCCTGGAAT
The DNA here is from genome assembly GCF_965653655.1 of Pseudomonas onubensis. NCBI lineage: Bacteria > Pseudomonadati > Pseudomonadota > Gammaproteobacteria > Pseudomonadales > Pseudomonadaceae > Pseudomonas > Pseudomonas onubensis. The sequence continues at coordinate 20,256 of NZ_CBFHAZ010000011.1, forward strand.
TGCTCTACACGGTCGGCCAGACCGGTGGGCATTTCGGTGCCGGGCTGGGCGTCATCGAGCTGACCATCGCCTTGCACTACGTGTTCGACACGCCGGACGACCGGCTGGTGTGGGACGTGGGCCATCAGGCGTATCCGCATAAAATCCTCACGGGCCGCCGCGAGCGCATGGGCAGCCTGCGCCAGAAGGACGGCCTGGCCGCCTTCCCGCGCCGCTCCGAAAGTGAGTACGACACCTTTGGCGTCGGCCACTCCAGCACCTCCATCAGCGCCGCGCTGGGCATGGCGATTGCCGCCCGCCTGCAAGGCAGCGATCGCAAGGCGATCGCGGTGATCGGTGATGGCGCGCTGACCGCCGGCATGGCCTTTGAGGCACTGAACCACGCGCCGGAAGTGGACGCCAACATGTTGGTGATCCTCAACGACAACGACATGTCGATTTCGCGCAATGTGGGTGGCCTGTCCAATTACCTGGCAAAAATCCTTTCGAGCCGCACCTACGCCAGCATGCGCGAAGGCAGCAAGAAGGTGCTCTCGCGCCTGCCCGGCGCGTGGGAAATTGCCCGGCGTACCGAAGAATATGCCAAGGGCATGCTGGTGCCCGGCACACTGTTTGAAGAGCTGGGCTGGAACTACATCGGCCCGATCGACGGCCATGACCTGCCGACCCTGATCGCCACGCTGCGCAACATGCGTGACCTCAAGGGCCCACAGTTCCTGCATATCGTCACCAAGAAAGGCAAAGGCTTCGCTCCGGCAGAAGTCGACCCGATTGGTTACCACGCCATCACCAAGCTCGAACCTGTGGATGCGCCCGCCGCTGCGCCGAAAAAAGCCAGCGGGCCGAAGTATTCCGGCGTGTTTGGCGAATGGCTGTGCGACATGGCCGCCGCCGACCCACGCCTGGTGGGCATTACCCCGGCGATGAAGGAAGGCTCCGACCTGGTGGCGTTCAGCGAGCGTTTCCCGCTGCGTTACTTCGACGTGGCGATTGCCGAACAACACGCGGTGACCTTCGCCGCCGGCATGGCCTGTGAAGGCGCCAAGCCGGTGGTGGCGATCTACTCCACCTTCCTGCAACGCGGCTATGACCAGCTTGTTCACGATGTGGCGGTGCAGAACCTCGACGTGCTGTTCGCCATCGACCGCGCAGGTTTGGTCGGCGAAGACGGCCCGACTCACGCCGGCAGCTTCGATTTGTCCTACCTGCGCTGCATCCCCGGCATGCTGGTGATGACCCCGAGCGACGAAAACGAGCTGCGCAAGATGCTCAGCACCGGGCACCTGTACAACGGCCCGGCTGCCGTGCGCTACCCGCGCGGCAATGGCCCGAATGCGCTGATCGAGAAAGACCTGGAGCCGATCGAGATTGGCAAAGGCATCGTACGTCGCCAGGGCAGCAAAACCGCGTTTATGGTGTTTGGCGTGCAGTTGGCCGAAGCCCTGAAGGTCGCTGAGAAAATCGACGCTACCGTAGTCGACATGCGCTTCGTCAAACCGCTGGATGAGGCCCTGGTGCGTGAAATCGCCGCCAGCCATGAACTGCTGATAACCGTCGAAGAAAACGCCATCATGGGTGGTGCCGGTGCGGCAGTCAGTGAGTTCCTGGCGCGAGAGAACATCCTCAAGTCGGTACTGCACCTGGGCTTGCCGGATGTGTATGTGGAACACGCCAAACCGGCGCAAATGCTGGCCGAATGTGGCTTGGATGAAGCCGGGATCGAGGCTTCGGTGCGTGCGCGCATGGCGCTGCTGGGCCTGTAACCCCGTCTCCCGGTAGAAACCTGGACTAAATGTGGGAGCGGGCTTGCTCGCGAATGCAGAGTGTCAGTCAACCAAGATGTTGAATGTGCCACCGCTTTCGCGAGCAAGCCCGCTCCCACATTGGCTTTATGCCATTTTCAAACGCTATGGACGGCCCATGAATCGCCTTCGCTTTGCCTTGCCCCTGCTGCTGCTCCCCGCCACTGACGTGCTGGCCGACAGCTTCGAGCGCGACGACGCGCTCAAACTCTCCGACGTGGTGATCAGCGCCAACCGCCAGGTGCAGGCGCGCAACGACAGCAGTGCCGCCAACAGCGTGTTCACCCGCGACGACATTGACCGTTTGCAGCCCACCAGCGTGAGCGACTTGCTCAACCGTGTGCCTGGCGTGCAGGTGGCACAAAGTGGCGGCCGTGGCAGCGTGACCAACGTGTATGTGCGCGGCACTTCCACCGCCCAGAGCCTGGTGTTGGTGGATGGCCAGCGCATCAGCAGCTCCACCACCGGCACCAGCAACCTGCAATACCTCAACATCGACCAGATCGAGCGCGTAGAAGTGCTGCGCGGCTCGCGCTCGGCGATCTACGGCAGCGATGCGATTGGCGGGGTGATTCAGATCTTCACCCGGCGCAACAACGACTCTGGCCTGCAACCTCGCCTGCACCTGGGCTTTGGCAGCAATCTGACGTGGGAACGTAGCTTGGGACTGTCCGGAGGCGACCAGCAAACGCGCTTCAGCCTCGGCGCCAGCCTGGATGACACGGCAGGGATCAACCGCACACATACTTCGTACCCAAGCGATGGCGACCATGATGCCTATCGCAACCAGGCCATCAGTTTAAGCCTGAGCCATGCCTTCACCGATGACATCGACGCTGGCGTGAACGTGCTGGATAACCGTGGCAAAAGCGAATTCGACAACCCTTTTGGTCGCTATGACTCGCTCACGTACCAGAGCTTCCAGCAAAAACCCTACACAGACTTCACCGTCAGCAGCGTCAGCAGTTATGTCGACGCGCGCCTCAACGATGCGTGGAAGTCTCGCCTGGAGCTGGGCCACAGTGAAAACCGCGAAAAAACCCTGGATAAGCTCAGCGACGACCGCAGCGTGTTCAACACCTACCGCGACTCGCTGAACTGGCAGAACGACTTGACCCTCAATGACCAGAACAGCCTGATCCTGGGCGGCGACTGGTACGAAGACCGGGTCAACAGCAGCACAGTGCTCGCAGAAGACAGCCGCTGGAACCGTGCCGCATTTATCCAGCACCGCTTTGAAGCGCGGTATTTTTCCACCGAACTGGGCCTGCGCCGCGACCAGAACCAACAATTCGGCGGTCACAACAGCTGGAGCGGCACCCTCACCCTGCCGGTGAACCCGGATAACGATCTGTTGTTCAGTTACAGCGAAGGCTTCCGCGCACCGACGTTCAACGACCTTTACTACCCGGACGAATACGGCTTTAAAAACGCCAACCCGAACCTGAAGCCCGAAACCTCCAAAAGCTATGAACTGCAATGGCGCAGCCAGCTCAGCGACACCAGCCGCCTGGAAGCCTCGCTGTATCGCACCGATATTCAGGACGCCATTGTGTTCGGCAGCGACGGCCCGCAGAACGTCAGCTCGGCCCGCATCAATGGTTTTGAAGCCGCGCTCAAGCAAGAGCTGCTCGGTTGGCAGGGCAGCCTTGGGCTGGCGTTGATCGACCCACGCGACCGCGACACCGGGCGTACCTTGGCACGCCGCGCCAGACGCACGGTGAGTCTGGATCTGGATCGCCAATTCGATCAGTTTGGCGTCGGCGCCAGTTGGCAAGCGGTAAGCAGCAGCTACGACGACCCGAACAACCAGCAACGGTTGGGCGGTTACGGGCTGCTGGGGCTTCGCGCCAGCTGGGCAGTGAACCGTGAAGTTTCGCTGAACATGAAGGTCGATAACCTGCTTAACAAAAACTACAGCCGGGCGCTGTATCAGTATCAAGGCCAGCAATATGGCTACCGGGAAGAAGGCCGGGCGCTGTTGTTCGGCGTGACCTGGACGCCGGAACTCTAACGCGCAATAACCTCACACAACCGCGCGACGGCCTCCAGCATTTGCCCGCTGGGGCGCTCCAATCCCTTGTCCGGCACCCGTAGCAAGCGCTTCTGCGCCACGGCGCTGATCTGGGGCCAGGCCTTCCATTCGTCCAGTTGCGGCTGATCCCCTGCCAGAATCACCTCGGGATTACGCTGCAGCACCGCCTCAATACTGACCTGGGGCGCGGGCAGTTTCAGGTCATCGAACACATTGCGCGCCCCACACACAGTCAGCGCATCACTGATGATCTGCCCACCGCCCACGGTGTACAGCGGCTGGTTCCACACCTGGTAAAACACGCGCAACGGCTCGGCACGCTGATAGCGCTGGCGTAGTTCGGCCAGGCGCTGGCGTAACTGCCCGGCCAGCGTGCACCCCGCCGCTTCGCGACCCAGTTGTTGGGCGATGGCTTGTACCTGGGCAGTCAGTTGCTCAAGGCTATGGGGTTCAGCTACATAAACGGGGATGTTCAGGCGCTGCAATTGCTCGCGCTGGGCCGGGCCGACACTGCCGGGCCAGAGCAGAATGAGGTCGGGTTTGAGGCTGAGAAGACGCTCCATATTCAGTTGGCCGTACTGCCCAACCGACGGCACTTGGGCCAATGCCGCCGGGCGCTCGCCACCGTCGAGCACGCCCACCAGCAAGTCGGCGGCGCCCAGTTCGACCACGATTTCGGAGAGAGACGGCGCCAGGCTCACGACACGTTCAACCGCAACCGCCTGGGTACTGAATGCCAGCACCAGAAGCGACAGCCAAAAACCCATCATCCCAACTGACGCGGAATGCGGTAGAGATAGAACAGCACCAGCGTCGATAACGCGAGCAGGCACAGTGGCACCGCTTCCAGGCCGACAAATACGGCAAACGCGCCGATCCACGCCGGCAGCGCGGCTACCAGCAAAGCCGCACGCCGACGGGCCGCGAGGGTGATCCAGGCAGCCGGTTCTTCGGGCGTATCGAGCGCTTTGGAAGTCGCGATCAGTGCGTGTTTATAGCCATGGAAATAACGCAGGCTCAGAAACATCGAGGCCACGCCGGCAATAAAGAACGGCATGGCCAACACAGGAAGCAGGGATTGGGCTTGCCCAAACACCAGGTTAAGCACGAACAGCGGGAGCAATGCCAGGGCCAGGTACTGCCACCAATTGAAGGACAGTCGCCGTTTCACCTGGCCACGGGTCACGCTCGGTCGACCTCGCCCTGATGCTCGTTGCCCATCATGTGGTCGAGCTTGCTGGCTTTGGTCGCCAGGTAGAGTTTGTTGTGCGGGTTTTGCCCGGTGTGCAGCGGCACGCGCTCGGCCACGGTAATGCCCATCTCGGTCAAGGCTTTGACCTTGCGCGGGTTGTTGGTCATCAAACGCAGGGATTTGATGCCCAAATGCTCCAGCATCGGCAGGCAGATCGCGTAGTCACGCTGGTCGGCGGCAAAGCCCAGACGCTCGTTGGCTTCGACGGTATCGGCGCCGCCGTCTTGCAGCTCGTAGGCGCGGATCTTGTTCATCAGGCCAATGCCACGGCCTTCCTGACGCAAGTACAGCAACACGCCACGGCCTTCACGGGCAATGGCGCGCATGGCCGCTTCCAGTTGCGAACCGCAGTCACAGCGCTGGCTGAACAAGGCGTCGCCGGTCAGGCACTCGGAATGCACGCGGCCCAGCACTGGCGCGCCGTCGGCGATGTCCCCCAGGCTGAGCACAACGTGCTCGCGGCCGGTGGCTTCTTCGAGAAAGCCGTTCATGGTGAACGTGGCAAAGGGGGTAGGCAGCTTGGAAGCGGCGACGAAAACGACGGGCACCGTGTGCTCCTGATTTCAGATTTCACAGAGGGCGTCATTGTAACAGCAGGTTCCTACAGACGCTTAAGCTGAATTATCGCTGATAAAGATCAATAGGTTCGATTGGCCTTCGTCCTGGTTCTATGCAGGTCAGAACGGGTACGGCTGCTTCCAGTGTTCGAAAATCGGTTTCAACTCGCCGCTCTTTACCAGTACAGCCATGCGTTGGTCGTACACGCCCATCAGCGCCCGGCCCCGCTCGGTGTCGGCAAAGCCTATGTAGAGCGGCAGTTCGGCTATATGAGTGAGCTTGAATTGCGCCGGGTCATCCGACTGGCTGAGCACGTATTTGGCTTCGGCGAGGGCATCTATGTAGAAGTCGGCGCGGCCGTGCTGCAGCATTGGCAGGATGCCGTCGCGACGTTCAATCTGGTTGAAGCGGCGCACATTCGGCAAATACTCCTCGTACTTGTAGCCGCGCACCCAGGCCAGGCGGTAATTGCCCAGCGTGGCGACGCTGGGCGCAGGTGTGGCTGCCATCCCGAGGGCGTAGATGTGGTCGGAATCGAAGTTCCAGTGCGGGTACAGAACGCCAGTGGCCTCATCGCGATAGGAACCGACCCAGCCATCCACCTCGCCACGCTGGGCCAGGCCAACCGAACGGGTATAGGGCACGCTGCGGGTTTGCACGGTAATGCCCACCGGCTCGAAGATCTGGCGTAACACATCCCAGGCCAAACCCGTGCCGTCTTTGTTGGTGTAGTCGCTCCATTGCTCACTGGCCAGCATGATCTTGCCAGGCACCGAGGCTTCATCCGCCAGAACCTGGGATGCCAAGGCGCACAACACTATCAGCAGCCAACGGCGCACACCCATGGTGACAACCTCTCCTGCACTGGGGGAACCGTATAGAGGGTAGCGCAGGTCTGTCGCTTACGGCGTGTCGCGAAAATGCTGGTAGCCGCGCACGGCTGGGGTGATGTCTTGCCCGGCGGCGCCAAGCAGCGTCACGCCCTGCCCTGCCGCAACCCGGCCAATCACGTGAATCGGCCAGCCGCCCGCCAACAACGGCGCCAGCTTGGCCGGTGGCAGGGTGAACGCCAACACATAGTCGTCGCCGCCGCTCAATGCCGCCACACGGGCCTCGTCATCGCCAACAAACGCGAGCAACGCCTGGGATAACGGCAGCTTCTCCCGCTCAATCAGCAGCCTGACAGCCGAGGCCTTGGCGATATGCCCGCAATCGGCCAACAGGCCATCGGAGATATCCATGGCCGCTGTCGCGTTACCTCGCAGGGCCAGGCCCAGTGCCAATTGCGGTTGCGGCGACCAGTAATGGGCGAGCAGCGGATCAGCGATAGCCGAGTCAGCCGTACGCTGCCCCAACACCAGCGGCAAAGCACCGGCGGCGTTGCCCAGTTCGCCGCCCACACACAGCAGATCACCCGGCTGCGCACCACTGCGGGTCAACGCCTGCCCGGCCGGCACACGGCCAAACACGGTCAGGGTCAGGCTCAGCGGCCCGCGGGTGGTGTCGCCGCCCACCAGGCCCACGCCGCAGCTCTGCGCCATGGCGTTCAAACCCTGGGCATAGCGTTGCAGCCAATCGGCATCGACGGTGGGTGTGGTGAGTGCGAGGGTGAAGGCCAGCGGGTGGGCGCCCATGGCGGCCAAGTCGCTGACTGCCACGGCCAACGAGCGCTGGCCGAGCAGGAACGGGTCACACGGGTCGGCGAAGTGCACGCCGGCCACCAGCGTATCGGTGGAGATTGCCAGTTGCTCCCCGGCGGGGAGCGCCAGCAAGGCGCAGTCGTCGCCGATCCCCAGGGCAATACCTTCGCCGCCCTGCGCACAGGGCGCGGCGGCGAAGTAGTTGCGGATCAGCTCGAACTCACCCATTCGGGACTCAAGCGACTTAGCGCTTGTGTTCCTTTACTTCGGCTTCACGCAGGCGCGGGGCCAGCTTGTCGAGCACACCGTTGACGAACTTGTGGCCGTCGGTGGAACCGTAGACTTTCGCCAGTTCGATACCTTCGTTGATGACCACGCGGTACGGCACGTCGACGCGCTTGAGCAGCTCCCAGGTGGACAGGCGCAATACGCACAGTTCAACCGGGTCGAGTTCTTCGATGGTCAGGTCCAGGCATGGTGCCAGCGCTGTATCGATCTCGGTCAAGTTGGCCGGAACACCGTGCAGGATGTCGTGGAAATAGCTCTGGTCGGCGAAGGTGAAGTCGTTATCGACGCGGAACTGCGCTTCGATTTCGTTCAGCGAAGCACCGGCCATGTGGCGCTGGTACAGCGCTTGGGTGGCGAGCTGACGGGCAGCACGGCGTTTTTCGCTTTTCGAAGGCTTGCCGGCGTCGGCTGGACGCTCGTCACGTGGGTTGAAACGATCGCTCTCGTCGGAAATCACTTGGCCTCCAACTGCGACAGCAGGCTGACCATTTCCAGTGCGGACAAGGCAGCTTCAGCGCCCTTGTTACCGGCCTTGGTGCCGGAACGTTCGATGGCTTGCTCGATGGAATCTACGGTCAGTACGCCGAAAGCGACTGGCACGCCGAACTCCATGGACACCTGGGCCAGGCCCTTGGTGCATTCGCCAGCCACGTATTCGAAGTGCGGAGTACCGCCACGAATGACCGCGCCCAGGGCGATGATCGCCGCGTATTCACCCTGCTGTGCAACTTTTTGCGCAACCAGTGGAATTTCGAAGGCGCCAGGGGCGCGGATGATAGTGATGTCGCTCTCGCTCACACCGTGGCGAACCAGGGCATCCACGGCACCGCTTACCAGGCTTTCAACCACGAAGCTGTTGAAGCGGCCAACCACCAGGGCATAGCGGCCTTTGGGGGCGATGAAGGTACCTTCGATGGTCTTCAGGGTCATTCGACAAATCTCTTAAAGAGCCGGGACGCGAAAAATGCGTCCCTCAGTGATGATTTAACCGCGAACAAGGGGCAGAAAACGCCGGCCTTTATTCGGAGGGCACGTATTCTACAACTTCCAGATCGAATCCGGATATCGCATTAAATTTCATCGGTGCGCTCATCAGGCGCATTTTGCGCACACCGAGGTCACGCAGGATCTGCGAACCGGCACCGACGATGCTGTAGGTGGTCGGTGTTTTAACCTGAGTGTGCTCGGCGGTTTCACGAATATGTGCCAGCAATACATCGCCATCCACCGGGTTGCCGAGCAGCAACACCACGCCGCTGCCAGCCTCGGAAACCGCGGCCATGGCGGCGCGCAGGCTCCAGCGGCCCGGCTGCTTGACCATCAGCAGGTCGCGCAGCGGGTCCATGTTATGCACGCGCACCAGGGTCGGCTCTTCGGCGCAAATATGCCCCAAGGTGAGGGCCATGTGCACGTCGCCTTCGACTGAATCACGGTAGGTCACCAGGTTGAACTGGCCCAGTTCGCTGTCCAGCGGCTGCTCGGCAATCCGCTGAACGGTACGTTCGTGGATCATGCGGTAGTGAATCAGGTCGGCAATGGTGCCGATCTTGATGCCGTGCTCAGCAGCAAACGCCTCGAGTTCGGCGCGACGGGCCATGGTGCCGTCGTCGTTCATCACTTCGCAGATCACCCCGCTCGGCTCAAAACCGGCCATGCGCGCCAGGTCGCAGGCGGCCTCGGTGTGGCCGGCACGCGCGAGGGTGCCGCCCGGCTGGGCCATCAGCGGAAAAATATGGCCCGGGCTGACGATGTCTTCGGCCTTGGCGTCTTTGGCCGCAGCGGCTTGCACCGTGCGCGCACGGTCGGCGGCGGAAATACCGGTGGTGACGCCGGTGGTCGCTTCAATCGATACGGTGAACTTGGTGCCGAAACCCGAGCCATTGCGCGGCGCCATCAACGGCAGCTTGAGCAGCTCGCAGCGCTCGCGGCTCATGGGCATGCAGATCAGCCCACGGGCGTGCTTGGCCATAAAGTTGATGTGCTCGGGCTTGCACGCCTCAGCGGCCATGATGATGTCGCCTTCATTCTCGCGATCTTCGTCATCCATCAGGATGACCATCTTGCCTTGGCGGATGTCTTCAACCAGTTCTTCGATGCTATTGAGCGCCACGCGGCACCCCCTTGGTCAGGGTTTCAGGTAGCCGTTAGCGGCCAGAAAGCTTTCAGTGATGTTCCCGCGCCCTTGTAAAGAGTCAGGCTCAGCTGCCTTATCGCCCATAAGCAGGCGCTCCAGGTAACGGGCAAGCAAGTCGACTTCCAGGTTCACCCGGCGACCTGGCTGGTACGACGCCATGATGGTTTCGCTCAGGGTGTGCGGGATGATGGTCAGTTCGAATTCGGCGCCATTCACGGCGTTCACGGTCAGGCTGGTGCCGTCGACAGTGATCGAGCCTTTGTGGGCGATGTACTTGGCCAGCTCTTTCGGCGCGCGGATACGGAATTCCACGGCGCGCGCGTTTTCGCTGCGTGCAACCACTTCGCCGACGCCGTCGACGTGGCCGCTGACCAGGTGGCCGCCCAAACGGGTGGTCGGGGTCAGGGCTTTTTCCAGGTTGACCGGGCTGCCGGCTTTGAGGTCATTCATCGCGGTGCAGTCCAGGGTTTCCCGGCTGACATCAGCAGCAAAGCCGTTACCCGGCAACTCGATGACGGTCAGGCACACGCCGCTGACGGCGATGCTGTCGCCCAGTTTGACGTCGCCGAGGTCGAGCTTGCCGGTTTCAACCAGCAGGCGCACGTCGCCGCCTTTGGGGGTCATGGCGCGGATGCTGCCGATGGATTCGATAATGCCGGTAAACATGGCCTTCTCCTGGAAAACGGTGCGGGCGCTTGAGCGCCCGGTCAGAATTATACGCTCGCTGCTGGCAAAGGGATGGCAGTGACTCGCCAGTCATCGCCTACAGCGCGCATTTCAGTGATCTTGAGTTGGGGGGCATCCGCCAGTTTCTCAAGCGGCCAGTCCAGCAAAGGCCGGGCGGCGGAGCCCAGGAACTTACCGGCGACGAAAATCACGTATTCGTCGACCAGGCCTTGCTGGGCAAACGCGCCCGCCAGGCTTGGGCCGGCTTCTACCAACACCTCGTTAACACCACGGGCAGCCAGCGCCACCAGGGCCGAACGCAGGTCGACCTGCCCTTCAACGCCCGGCACCACCAGGCATTCAGGGCCACGTGGGAACTGGTTTTCCGGGGTGACGCAAGTGATGACCAGCGCCGGGCCAGCCTTGAAGAACGGTGCGTTGAGCGGCACCCGCAGGCGGCCGTCGATCAGCACGCGCAATGGCGGGCGCGACATGGCCAGAGCGGTGGTTTCGGCGTCCAGGCCCAACTCGGCGGCGCGCACGGTCAGGCGCGCACCATCGGCCAGCACCGTGTCGGCGCCGGTCAGCACCACACTGGCCTCGGCGCGCAGGCGCTGCACGGCGGCGCGGGCAGCCGGCCCGGTGATCCATTGGCTTTCGCCGCTGGCCATCGCGGTACGGCCGTCCAGGCTCATGGCCAGCTTGACCCGCACAAACGGCAGGCCGTGCTCCATGCGCTTGAGGAAGCCGGGGTTCAGCGCGCGCGCTTGTTGTTCGAGTACGCCGCTGTGGGTTTCGATACCAGCTTGAGCCAAGCGCTGCAGGCCGCGCCCGGCGACCTCCGGGTTCGGGTCCTGCATCCCGGCCACTACGCGTGCCACACCGGCGGTCACCAGTGCATCGGCGCAGGGCGGCGTGCGCCCATGGTGGCTGCACGGTTCGAGGGTCACGTACACCGTGGCGCCACGGGCCTTGTCACCGGCGGCGCGCAAGGCGTTCGGCTCTGCGTGGGGCTCGCCGGTGCGTTCATGCCAGCCTTCGCCGACAATCTGCCCATCCCGCACAATCACGCAGCCCACCCGTGGGTTGGGGTGGGTGGTGTACAGGCCTTTGCGCGCCAGTTCGAGGGCGCGGGCCATGTAATGGGCGTCGAGGACGGCTTGTTCGGCAGACGGAGGGTTCATTCTTTGGCAGGCTCACGGGCCAGGCGGTCGATTTCTTCGCGGAACTCATTGAGGTCCTGGAAGCGTCGATACACCGAGGCGAAACGGATATAGGCGACTTCGTCGAGCTTTTGCAGCTCGCCCATCACCAGTTCTCCAACCACCAGGCTCTTGACCTCGCGCTCGCCGGTGGCGCGCAGCTTGTGCTTGATATGCACCAGCGCCGCCTCCAGCCGCTCGACGCTCACCGGGCGTTTTTCCAGGGCACGCTGCATACCGGCGCGCAGTTTTTCTTCGTCGAAAGGCTGGCGGCTGCCGTCGGACTTGATCAGACGTGGCAACACCAGTTCGGCGGTTTCGAAGGTGGTGAAACGTTCACCGCAGCCAGAGGCCAGGCATTCGCGCCGGCGGCGTACTTGATCGCCCTCGGCGACCAGACGCGAGTCAATGACCTTGGTGTCGTTGGCACCGCAGAAGGGACAGTGCATGGTTGGCAGGCAACAAAAAATGGGAGGGCCATGGTAGCGCATCCCCGTGGCAAGACAAGCCATAGCGTTTACGGTATATAGGCTGACTATTATGTTTCATATTTTTTAAGCCACGGATTTTGTCCTTTCTGGAGCCGTACATGCAGTTACGACCACTTGTTTTACTCGCCCTGTTCAGTTTTCTGGTCGCCTGCAGCAGCCAAGCCCCGAAACCATCGACACCGCAACCGACGCCCGTTCAAGAGAAAAAAGTGCCGGGCATTGAAGACCTCGGCCCTTTGCCGGCTTACCAGCGGGAAATCAACGGCACCCTGAATGGCGTGCCGGCCAACGCCGAAGTCGAACTGGCCCTGCTGGTGATCGACGAGCGCAACCGCCCGCAACAACTGCTCGCCAGCAGCGTACTCAGCGGCAACGGCAAGCCCCTGGCTTTCCGTCTGCGTTTCAACCCAGAAGCGTTCCCGGCCGGTGCACGGGTTGAACTGCGCGGTCGCGCCAGCCAGTCCGGCCAGTTGATCCTGCACTTGCCTGCGGTGCGCATCACCCAGGCGATCACCCAGACCACCGGCCCGCTGCAATTCGTCCCGGCACCATGACGCCACCGCTGGGCCTGCAACGCGCCCTGAGCGAACTGATCGGCGACGCGCAACTGGTGCCCTGCCCGCTGCCGGGCACCGAGCTGTCGTTGTGGCTGCTGGATGCGGACAACATGGACCGTGCCTTCAGCCAGGAGGAGACCCGGCGCATCCTGCATGAACCGCCATATTGGAGTTTTTGCTGGGCCAGCGGATTGGCGCTGGCGCGCTACCTGGCGGCGAATCCCGAGTGGGTGGTGGGCAAACGCGTGCTGGATTTTGGCGCCGGTTCCGGCGTGGCCGCGATTGCTGCGCTTAAAGCCGGCGCGCTGGAAGTGGTGGCCTGCGACCTCGACCCGCTGGCCTTGGCCGCGTGCCGGGCAAACGCCGAACTCAATGGTGTAGCGCTGAGTTATTCAGCCGACTTTTTTGCCGAGGCCGACCGCTTCGACCTGATCCTGGTGGCCGACGTACTCTACGACCGCGCCAACCTGCCGCTGCTCGACCACTTCCTGACACGTGGCCGTGAAGCGCTGGTGGCCGACTCACGGGTGCGTGACTTCCAGCACCCGGCTTATCAGCGCCTGGACATCCTCGATGCGCTGACGCTGCCGGACCTGGCCGAGCCTTGGGAGTTTCGCAAGGTGAGCCTGTACCATTCGCGGCGTTAAGGCTCAGCGTTACAAATTTTCAGCAATAGATCGACTAAGACAGAGCGCAACAGGCCATGGAGAATATTGTCCCTTCACACACGCCGTGGACAATCAACCCGTATGCCTTTGCACACAGTTTTGCTTATCGGCTTGCGGGCAGAAGCCTTGCAAATAGCCAGGTATCTGCCTAACCTTCGTCGCAATACACCCGCCATGCCTCTGGTTGCGTCAGCAACCAAGCACAAATTGTGCGGGTTTTTTATGCCCGGTACTTTTTGAGCATGAGGGCGTTCAGCAAACCTGCCATCGACGTTCCTGCACAGTTGGAACTGCTCAAGCTACGCGGACTGATTATTCACAATGAGGCCCGTGCAGAACGCTTCTTGCAATCAGTGAGCTTTTTTCGACTCAGCCCATACATGCGACCTTTCCAACGACCGGAAGACAGTGATCATCACTTTCGTGAAGGTAGCCAGTTGGGCCAACTGACGCGGCTCTACGACTTCGACCGGAGGCTGCGCTTACTCACCATGGATGCCCTTGAGCGAGTCGAAATTGCATCACGCTCAGTCATCAGCAACCACATGGGGCCGACCCATGGCAGCCATTGGTATATCAATCCACAGATATTTCACCCGGCATTTGATCATCAACGACTGCTGACAATGCTGTCCAACAAGCAAACCACGGCAGCACGTGACTACCATCGCGAATGCGAGCGCATCGATAGATCCCACGCCAGCAACAACAGAAAGGATCTTCTTAAACGCCAAAGGGCGAAAGAAAGCTATGCCCGTCATTATCCAGTGACCTACGCCCATCCATCCCTGATGCCGGGCTGGGCGATGCTGGAGGAATTGACACTGGGTGACCTCTCCCACCTTTACAAAGGTCTGGCCAAGGATGCTGATAAGAAGGCCATTGCCAGACGCCTGATGCTGCCGGCACCCCTTATGCAGTCGTGGCTGCACACCCTGACGACCATCCGAAACATTTGCGCCCATCATTCAAGAATGTGGAACCGGGAATTGGGAATTCGCCCCGAATTACCGAAGAAAGCCAGTTTTTTGTGGCCTCAACATCTGTTTCAACCTGGGCAACATAGCCGCATGTTTTCGGTACTCTGCATTCTGAATCATCTGATGCGTCAAGTAAGTCCGCACACTCGCTGGGGCCAACATTTGTATCAACTGATCAGCGAATTTCCGGACGTCAACTTAAAGGCGATGGGTTTTCCTCACGACTGGCATCAAGACCCTTTTTGGCACACGCCTCACGTCTGACTCCCCGTGCAGCTTCCGGTCAACCTCGCCAGCCCTTATAGTTGCCCCATTCCCGCTTTATTCGAGACGCCCCATGAGTGAGCCCACGCCGTACATCTTCGACGCCACCACTGCTACGTTCGACCAGGCAGTGATTCAGAACTCATTCGAAAAACCCGTGCTGGTGGATTTCTGGGCCGAGTGGTGCGCGCCGTGCAAGGCGCTGATGCCGATGCTGGCGAAAATCGCCGAGAGTTATCAGGGCGAGTTGCTGTTGGCCAAAATCGATTGCGAAGCCGAGCAGGATATCGTTGCGCGTTTTGGCATTCAAAGCCTGCCCACGGTGGTGCTGTTCAAGGACGGCCAGCCGGTGGACGGGTTTGCCGGGGCACAACCGGAGTCGGTCGTGCTAGCGATGCTGGAGCCGCACGTGAAGATGCCGCCACCGAAAGCGGCTGACCCGTTGGAACAGGCCCAGGCGTTGTTTGCCGAAGGCCGTATCAGCGATGCCGAAGCGGTGCTGGTGGCGCTGCTGGGTGAAGACAACACCAACGCCGCCGCGCTGATTCTGTACGCCCGCTGCCTGGCAGAACGTGGCGAGCTGGGCGAAGCCCAAACCGTGCTCGACGCGGTGAAAAGCGACGACCACAAAGCCGCCCTCGCGGGCGCCAAGGCGCAAATCACCTTCCTGCGCCAGGCTGCCGACCTGCCGGATGCCGCCGACTTGAAAAGCCGCCTGGCGCAAGACCCGCAGGACGATGAAGCTGCCTACCAACTGGCGATTCAGCAACTGGCGCGCCAGCAATACGACGCCGCGCTGGAAGGCTTGCTCAAGCTGTTTATCCGCAACCGCAGCTACAGCGAAGGCCTGCCGCACAAGACTTTGCTGCAAGTGTTCGAACTGCTGGGCAATGACCACCCGCTGGTCACGGTGTACCGTCGCAAGTTGTTCGCCGCGCTGTATTAATCGCCGATCCAGCTGTACAGCGGCGTATCCCCGCCGCTGGCCACTTTTACACGGGCACTGTGGCGCAGGCGTACCAGCAGGCGTTTGCCTGACGCCGCATCGCCCGCCAAGCTCTCAAGCTGATCAAGCAACTCAAGCCCATTGAGTTGCCCGGCCTTGCGCAGCAAGTCCTGGGCGTTCTGCCATAAGTCATCATTGTGTTTGACCGGCGCAACAGCGGGCGCGCTCGGTGCCGGTGTTGCCTGCAAGTGGGCGCCCAGGCGCGCCCAGTCGCCGTCATCGAGTTCCAGGGTCAAATCCACCGGCAAGTCGCCGACCGTTCCACGAATTCGCAACATCGCACTTACTCCCGCAGTTTTCCAACCCGCATGCTCCCACGCGACTTGCGCAACGCCAAGCAGGCGTTCAAACTGGTGTGAATATTGTTATAAGATCACATAACAAAACTTTCATCTTATGGAGCCTTCTCATGCGCCGTCTGCTGCTTGCCCTGCCGTTTGCCCTGCTGCCACTGGCCATCGCCCACGCCGCCGATGAACACGATCATGAGCATGAACACGGCAGCCTCGGTGCCCATGAGCATGGTGTCGGTCGCCTCAATGCGGTACTCGACGGCCAGGCGCTTGAGCTGGAATTCGACAGCCCGGCCATGAACCTTGTGGGCTTTGAACACAAGGCCACCACGCCAGCCGACAAAGCCAAAGTCGCCGCCGCACGTAAACAACTGGAAAACCCATCGACTCTGTTCAACCTGCCTAAAGCTGCCGGCTGCGTGATCAGCACCCAGGAACTCAACAGCCCATTGTTCGGCGACAAGCCTGAAGCCGATCATGATGAAGACGATGACGACCACGCCACCGATGGCAAAGGCGCCGCCGCCCACGAACATCATCACGACCACAGCGAAATCCACGCCCACTACCAGTTCACCTGCGCCACACCGACGGCTCTGAGCAACCTCGACCTGACTCAAGTGTTCAAGACCTTCCCTGCCACCCAGAAGATTCAGGTACAACTGATCGGCCCAAGCGGCCAGCAAGGTGTTGAAGCGACGGCCACCGCAGCCACCCTGAAATTCTGAGTTCACATGACCCAAGCACTGATCGAACTGTCTGACCTGGGCTTTAACTGGCCCGGCCACCCGCAGTTGCTGGACATCCCAGCGTTCCGCCTGGAAGCGGGAGAAACCCTGTTTCTCAAAGGCCCGAGCGGCAGTGGCAAAACCACCTTGCTCGGGCTGTTGGGCGGCGTGCAGAAACCCAGCCGTGGCAGCATTCGCCTGCTCGGCCAGGAACTGACCGAACTCTCGGCCGGTGCCCGCGACCGCTTCCGCGTTGATCACACGGGTTACATCTTTCAGCAATTCAACCTGCTGCCGTTTCTCTCAGTGCGTGAGAACGTCGAGCTGCCGTGCCACTTTTCCAGGCTGCGTGCGCAGCGGGCGACTCAGCGTCACGGCAGCGTCGACCAGGCCGCCGCGACCTTGCTGGCGCATTTGGGCTTGAAGGACAAAGACCTGCTGGAACGCCGCGCCGACTCGCTGTCCATCGGCCAGCAACAACGCGTGGCCGCCGCCCGTGCGTTGATCGGCCAACCGGAACTGGTGATCGCCGACGAACCCACCTCGGCCCTGGATTACGACGCCCGCGAAGCGTTTATCCGGCTGTTGTTTGCCGAATGCCGCGAAGCCGGTGCCAGCCTGTTGTTTGTCAGCCATGACCAGAGCCTCGCGCCGCTGTTCGACCGCCACCTGTCGCTGGCCGAACTCAATCGCGCCGCCACGCCCGCAGAGGTTTGAGATGTATCTGTTCCGTCTAGCCATGGCCAGCCTGGCTAACCGCCGCTTCACCGCAATTCTCACCGCCTTCGCCATCGCCCTTTCGGTGTGCCTGTTACTCGCAGTGGAACGCGTGCGTGTCGAGGCGCGCAACAGTTTCGCCAGCACCATCAGCGGCACCGACCTGATCGTCGGCGCCCGCTCCGGCTCGGTCAACTTGCTGCTGTACTCGGTATTCCGCATCGGCAACGCCACCAATAACATCCGCTGGGACAGCTTCGAGCACTTCGCCGCCAGCCCGCAGGTGAAATGGGCGATCCCGATTTCCCTCGGCGACTCGCACCGTGGCTACCGGGTGATGGGCACTAACGAATCCTACTTCGAGCATTACCAATACGGCCGCAAGCAAAACCTCGAACTGGCCAGCGGCCGCGCCTTCGCCACCGACCCGTTTGAAGTGGTGCTCGGCGCCGAAGTAGCGGATGCGCTGCACTACAAGCTCGGCGACAAGCTGGTACTGGCCCACGGCGTAGCAGTGGTCAGTCTGGTCAAGCACGACGACAAACCGTTTACCGTGGTCGGCATTCTCAAGCGCACCGGCACGCCGGTGGACCGCACGCTGCACATCAGCCTCGGCGGTATGGAGGCGATTCATATCGACTGGCACAACGGCGTGCCGGCCCAGGGCAAAGGCCGTATCAGTGCCGACCAGGCACGCAACATGGACCTCACGCCGCAGGCGATCACTGCGTTTATGCTCGGCCTGAACAACAAGATTTCCACCTTTGCGCTGCAACGCGAGATCAATGAGTTCCGTGGCGAGCCGATGCTGGCGATCCTGCCCGGCGTGGCGCTGCAAGAGCTGTGGAGCATGATGGGCACCGCCGAAAAAGCGCTGTTCGTGATCTCGCTGTTCGTGGTGCTGACCGGTTTGATCGGCATGCTTACGGCGATTCTCACCAGCCTCAATGAACGCCGCCGCGAGATGGCGATTTTGCGTTCGGTGGGCGCACGGCCGTGGCACATTGCGACACTGCTGATCTTCGAAGCCTTCGCGCTGGCCTTGTCTGGCGTAGTGGTCGGCGTGGGCCTGCTGTACCTGTGCATCGCGGCGTCACGGGGTTATTTACAGGCTAATTACGGCCTGGACCTGCCGATGTCGTGGCCGAGTGAATATGAATGGACCTTGCTCGCCGGTATCCTCGCCGCAGCGCTGTTGATGGGCAGCGTGCCCGCGTGGCGCGCCTATAGGCAATCTTTGGCCGATGGCCTGTCCATCAGGCTGTAAACAGCCGCTGCAGGCTTCAAGCGCTAAGCCGCAAGCGAAGCGGCTTTTACTTGATGCTTGCCGCTTTCAGCTAGCAACTAAGGAGTCTTTATGCGTCGTGCCCTGTTTGCGCTGTTGCTGCTGGTGGTGGTGCCCGCCTGGGCCGACGAGCAGCCCAAGGACCTGTCGTGGCAGGAAATGATCCCGCCGGACGCGCCGCCAGAAATCCCCAATATGAAACCGCTGCACGACCTGTCGAACATGGCCGATGCGCTCTCGGTGGAAGCGGCGCCTGCGGCCAAACAGGAACTGCCCAACGCGCCGGTGGTGCAGAGCCTTAACGGCAAGCACATCCGTTTGCCGGGCTATATCGTGCCGCTGGAAGTCAGCGAAGAAGGCCGCACCACCGAGTTTCTGCTGGTGCCGTATTTCGGCGCGTGCATCCACGTACCGCCGCCGCCGTCGAACCAGATCGTGCATGTGAAAAGCGAAGTCGGCGTGAAGCTTGATGAGCTGTATCAGCCGTATTGGATCGAAGGCGCGATGCAGGTCAAGCCGTCTTCCAGTGAGCTGGCCGATGCCGGTTACCAGATGGATGCCGAGAAGATTTACGTCTACGAACTGCAGGAATAACGCCTTCCCAGGAACACCCAGGATCAACTGTGGGAGCGGGCTTGCTCGCGAATGCGCTGTGTCAGTCAACCGATTCATCGACTGACTGACCGCTTTCGCGAGCAAGCCCGCTCCCACATTTTTGATCAGTGGTGCAAGTGATTGATCGAGCTTTCATTGAGCTGAGTCAAAAGATCGGACGGAACGATCTTTACCATTGGACGTACAACTTTTAACGTCCTTTTGGAGCTCCCATGAACAAGTCTCTGCTCGGCGCGTCCCTCTTCGCGCTTGCCCTCGCCGCCCCTGTCGCACACGCTCACGAAGCGGGCGACATTCTGATTCGTGCCGGTGCAATCACCGTGAACCCGAAAGCAGACAGCGGCCATGTGAAGGTTGACCAGGGGCCATTGGCCGGCACCAACCTGGGCGGCAAGGCAACCATGAGCAGCGACACCCAACTGGGCCTCAACTTCGCCTACATGATCACCAACCACATCGGCATCGAACTGCTGGCCGCCACGCCGTTCGAGCATGACGTGAAGATCAAGAACACCGCCCTGGGCGCCGCCAATGGCAAGCTCGGTACGCTGAAGCACCTGCCGCCAACCTTGAGCGTCGTTTACTACCCACTGGACAACAAGTCCGCGTTCCAGCCGTATGTAGGCGCCGGTATCAACTACACCTGGATCTACGACGAGCACGTCGGCAGCCGCGCCGAACAAGCCGGTTTCAGCAACTTCAAGGCCGAAAACTCCTGGGGCTGGGCCGCGCAGATCGGCGCCGACTACATGATCAACGACAAGTGGATGATCAACGCCCAGGCGCGTTATATCGACATCAGCACCAAGGCGACGGTGGATAACAATGCGCTGGGCCAAGGCACACGTGCCAAGGTCAATGTGGATGTTGACCCGATGGTTTACATGGTGGGTATTGGTTACAAGTTCTAATCCCGGCTCAAGCACCACTGCATAACCCACATTTTGGTTTTGCAGGGTGTCAGCTTTGGCGGTAGAGCCTCCCCACACAAAACCTGCCTCCCACATTGGGTTTTGTGCGGTGTCAGCTATGCCGGTAGAACCGATCCAGCAACGCCGGCAACCCCGCCCGCCACGCCCGTGGCTTGATGCCAAAGGTGTGCAGGATTTTTTTGCAGGCCAGCACCGCGTGCTGCGGCTCGTCCGCCGCATCCGGCCGGGCCGCGTGGGCCTGGGCGGTGGGCGCCTCGATCGCCAGCGGGTGAAAATTGCGCGCTTCGGTAAGGATCGCCTGGCCCAGCGCCAACGGCGTGGTCGCTTCGTGGCCGGCGTAGTGATAGGTGCCCCACAGCGGCGCCGCGCAATCGAGTTGCTTGAGCACCGAGATGATCACCCGCGCCGCGTCGTCCACCGGCGTCGGGTTGCCGCGCCGGTCATCGGCCATCAGCAATTCATCGGGTTTCTCGGCACGCGCCAGAAAGCGCCCGAGGGTGCCGTCAACACTGTCATCCAGCAGCCAGCCAAAGCGCAGCAGCACATGTTGCGGGCAAGTGGCGCGCACGCTCTGCTCGATCCGCCACAGCGCCTGGCCGCGCAGGCCCAGTGGCACCGGCTCGTCTTTTTCGCTGTAGGCGGTGGCGCGGGAGCCATCGAACACGCGGTAGCTGGACGGTTGCAGCAAGGTGATGTTGTGGTGCTGGCACAGTTCGGCCAGGCGTTCGATGGCGAACTCCTGTGCGGCCAGACGTGTTTCGCTGACCGCTTCGGCCTGGAACCAGTCGAAATAGTAGGCGAGGTTGATCAGCGCATCGGGACGGGTGTCGTCGAGCAATTGGGTGAGGCTCGCGGCATCCCAGCCGTCTTGGGGCGGTTTAGGTGCGAGGAAACCGATGTCTTCCTCTGCACCGAGGCGAATCAGCGCCTGCCCGAGGGCATTCCCGCCGCCCAGTAACATAAGGCGCATTCGCATAGATTGAGCAGGCCCGGTCTGTTTGGAACGATGGTTATTATCGGCAGGCGTGTGCGCCTTGCCGTAGGTTGTTGCCAGAATCGTTGCATTTTGCGGGTTTGTAGCGCAACCGTCACGGACAAAGTACCTGATTGCAACTTGTTGGAATGGGCAGTATCAATCACTAGATGAACCTTCCCGAATCAACCGACACGGCATTGGACGGCTTCCACCCCGCCGTCAGTGCCTGGTTTGGCAGCACTTTCCCCTCGGTGACCGGCGCACAGGCCCAGGCGTGGCCGCTGATCCGCCAATGCCGCTCAACCTTGATCGCCGCGCCCACAGGCTCCGGCAAGACCCTGACCGCGTTCCTCGCGGTGCTCGATGACCTGGTGCACCAAGGCTTGGCCAATGGCGGGCAACTGCCGGACGAGACGCTGGTGGTGTATGTGTCGCCGCTCAAGGCGCTGTCCAACGACATCCAGATCAACCTGCAGAACCCGCTGGCCGGCATCACCGCGCAATTACAGGCGCAGGGCTTGCCGCCGCTGACTATCCGCACGGCCGTGCGCACCGGCGACACGCCGCAAAAAGACCGCGCACAAATGCGCAAACGGCCGCCGCATATCCTCGTCACTACGCCGGAATCCCTCTACGTGCTGCTGGGCTCGGACTCCGGTCGGCAGATGCTGGCCAGCACGCGCACGGTGATCGTCGACGAAATCCACGCCATCGCCGCCGGCAAACGCGGCAGCCACTTGGCCCTGAGCCTGGAGCGCCTGCAAGGGTTATGCAGCGAGCCGCTCACCCGTATCGGCCTGTCGGCCACGCAAAAGCCTATCGAGGCGGTGTCGCACTTTTTGGTCGGCACAGGCCGTGAGTGCGCCATCGTCAATATCGGCCACGCGCGCCCACGCGACCTGGATATCGAAGTACCCCCGGTGCCGCTCTCGGCGGTGATGGCCAACGATGTGTGGGAATTGGTCTACGACCGCCTCGCCACACTGGCCCGCGAACACCGCACTACGCTGGTGTTCGTCAACACACGGCGCTTGGCCGAACGCTTGGCCCGGCACCTGAGTGAGCGTTTGGGCAAGACCGCCGTAGCCGCGCACCACGGCAGCCTGGCCAAAGAGCTGCGCCTGGATGCCGAGCAACGGCTCAAGGCCGGTGGGCTGCAAGTGCTGATCGCCACCGCGTCGCTGGAGTTGGGGATTGATATCGGTGAGGTCGACCTGGTGTGCCAGATCGGCTCGCCCGGCTCCATCAACGGTTTTCTGCAAAGGGTCGGGCGTTCCGGTCACCATGTCGGCGGCACGCCCAAGGGGCGACTGTTCGCCACCACCCGCGACGATTTGATCGAATGCGCCGCCCTGCTCGACTGCGTGCGGCGCGGCGAGCTGGACACCTTGCACAGCCCCATTGCCCCGCTGGACGTGCTGGCTCAACAGATCATCGCCGAAGTCAGCGCCCGCGAATGGCCAGAGCAGGCGCTGCTGGACCTCATCCGCCGCGCCTCACCCTATGCCGCACTCGATGAACGCCACTATCAGGCGCTGCTGCACATGCTCGCCGACGGCTACAACGGCCGCCAAGGCATCCGCAGCGCCTACCTGCACCGTGACGCCGTGACCCACACCCTGCGCGCCCGCCGTGGCGCCAAACTGACCGCCGTGACCAGCGGCGGCACCATCCCCGACAACGCCGACTACAGCGTATTGCTGGAACCCCAGAGCCTGAACATCGGCAGCGTCAACGAAGACTTTGCGGTGGAAAGCATCGCCGGGGATATCTTCCAGCTCGGTAATACGTCCTACAGAATTTTGCGGGTAGAAAGCGGCAAAGTGCGGGTCGAAGATGCCCACGGCCAGCCGCCGACCATCCCGTTCTGGCTGGGTGAAGCGCCGGGGCGCAGTAATGAGTTATCGGCGGCAGTCGCGCGTTTTCAGGGACAGTTGGACGCCCTGCTCAGCACCACGCCCGGCAACCTGCAACCCGCGCAAGACTGGCTCACCGACAGCCTTGGCCTGAACCGCGCCAGCGCCGAACAGATCCTTGATTACCTGGCCCGCGCGCGCCTGGCGCTGAGCGCCTTGCCGTCCCAGGACACATTGATCATGGAGCGGTTTTTCGATGAGTCCGGCGGCACTCAACTGATCATCCACACGCCGTTCGGCAGCCGCATCAATCGCGCCTGGGGCCTGGCACTGCGCAAGCGTTTTTGCCGCACGTTCAACTTTGAATTGCAGGCGGCGGCCAGTGAGAATGCAATCGTGCTGTCGCTGTCCACCAGCCACAGTTTTGAGCTGGATGAAGTGTGGCGCTATGTGCACAGCAACAGCGCCGAGCACCTGCTGATCCAGGCCGTATTGGATGCACCGCTGTTTGGCGTGCGCTGGCGCTGGAATGCCGGTGTGGCACTCGCGTTGCCGCGCTATACCGGCGGGCGCAAGGTGGCGCCGCAGATCCAGCGCATGAAAAGCGAAGACCTGATCGCCAGCGTGTTTCCCGACCAGATTGCCTGCCTGGAAAACCTTGCCGGCGAGCGCGAAGTCCCCGAACACCCGCTGGTTGAGCAAACCCTCGACGACTGCCTGCACGAAGCCATGGATAGCGAGGGTTGGCTGACGCTGTTGCGGCGCATGGAGCGTGGCGAAGTGCGCCTGATCAGCCGCGACCTGCCCGCGCCCTCGCCCATGGCCGCCGAGATTCTCAGCGCACGCCCCTACACCTTTCTCGACGACGCACCGCTGGAGGAACGCCGCACCCAGGCCGTGCTCAACCGTCGCTGGAGCGACCCGCACAGTACCGACGACCTTGGCGCGCTGGACGCCGAGGCCATTGCCGGCGTGCGTGAAGAAGCATGGCCCGCGCCCCATGGACTGGATGAAATGCATGAGGCGTTGATGAGCCTGGCGTGTATCGCCAGCAACGAAGTCACGCCGCAATGGGCCGAGTGGTTGCACGCCTTGGCCAACGGCGGGCGCGCCTATCAACTGGACAATGGCCTGTGGGTGGCGGTGGAACGCCTGAGTTGCCTGCAAGCGGTCTATCCGAATGGCTTGCCGTTATTGCCGGGCTTCGATGAGCCCTGGACCTTTGACGATGCACTGGCCGAAGTGCTGCGCGCGCGCCTCGGCGGTTTCGGCCCATTGACCCTGGCCGAGATCGCTACGCCGTTGGCCCTGTCAGCCGCGGATATCAGCCAGTCACTCGCGCGCCTGGAGCGGGAAGGCTACGTACTGCGCGGCCGTTTCAGCCCCGGCGCCACCCAGGAACAATGGTGCGAGCGGCATTTGCTCGCGCGTATCCATCGCTACACAGTCAAACGCCTGCGCCGGGAAATCGAGCCGGTGGCGCTGCAGGACTTCATGCGCTTTCTTTTCGATTGGCAGCACCTGTCCGACAGCACCCGCGGCCAGGGCAGCGCAATGTTGCCGCAGATCGTCGGGCAGTTCGAAGGCTACGCCGCCGCCACCTCGGCCTGGGACAGCGACTTGCTCAGTGCGCGGCTCAAGGACTATTCCTCCACCTGGCTCGACGAGCTGTGCCGCAGCGGCAAACTGGTGTGGACGCGCCTGAGCAACAAGGCCGGCGCCCTGGCATTGCGCAGTACGCCGGTGGTGTTATTGCCGCGCAGCCAGGTGCCGTTGTGGAGCGGGCTGACCGAACCGACCGACAGCACCACGCTGTCGCCCAAGGCGCAGAAAGTCCACCTGGCGCTGCGTGAGCACGGCGCGCTGTTTTTCGACGAACTGGTGCATGAAGCCCACCTGCTGCGCAGCGAACTGGAAACGGCCTTGCAGGAACTGGTGGGCGCGGGCCTGGTGAATGCCGACAGCTTTGCCGGGCTGCGGGCCTTGACCACGCCCGCCAGCAAACGCCAGGCACGCAGCAGCCGGCGTGGGCGCGGGGCGTTTATCGGTGGTATGGACGACGCCGGTCGCTGGGCCTTGGTGCGCCGCTCGCCCAGCGCCGCCGGGCCGCACTCGGCCGAGACCCTCGAGCATGTGGCGATGACCTTGCTGCGCCGTTATGGCGTGGTGTTCTGGCGGTTGCTGGAGCGGGAGGCCGACTGGCTGCCTAGCTGGCGCGAATTGCTGCGCACCTTCCATCGCCTGGAGGCGCGGGGCGAGATTCGCGGCGGGCGGTTTGTGAGTGGTTTGGCGGGGGAACAGTTTGCGCTGCCGGAGGCGATTCCGTTGCTGCGTGAGGTAAGGCGCCGGCCGCATGACGGCAGTTTGATTGCGGTGTGTGGAGCGGACCCGTTGAATCTGGTAGGCACCTTGTTGCCGGGCAGCAAAGTGCCGGCGGTGAGCGGCAATCGAATTGTGTATCGCGATGGCTTGCCGGCGGCTGTGATGGTTGCGGGTAAGCAGCAGGTGTTGCTGGAGGAGGATTCGCAGGCGGTGCAGGAGAAGTTGATCAGGCGCTGAAAGAGATGGTGACTTTGACGGCCTATTCGCGAGCAAGCCCGCTCCCACATGTTGATCTATGAACACAATCAAATGTGGGAGCGGGCTTGCTCGCGAAGGCGTCAGCCCAGACAACATCAATCACTGGGTACGCGGCTGCTCGGTCAACACCACAGGTCCCGGCACCTGTTCCCCCGCCTCATCCACATGCGCCGAACGCTTGGGCAGCCAAACCTGCTGTGGATAAGTTTGCGCGAAGTGCACCTCATCACAGTTATCCACAAGCTTTTTCAGGCGCTGGTTAAATGCCCGGCTCACAGCATATTGCCCACCCGACACGGTACGGAACTGCGCCGTCAGCACCACGCCGTTGAGGTCCATCTTGTCGACCCCGAACACCTCCAGCGGACCTTGCAGGTTGTACTTGAGGAACACATCGTCGCGGATCGACTGCCCCGCCTCACGGATCAGTTCCACAGCCTTGTCCACGTCGGTGTCGTAAGTGAACTGCACCGAGAAGAACGCATAGGCAAACTGCCGCGACTGGTTGGTGACCGCCTTGATCTGCCCGAACGGCACCGAGTGCACAAAACCCTTGCCGTCACGCAGGCGCAGGGTGCGGATGGTCAGGCCTTCGACCGTGCCGGCATGGCCGGAATCGAGCACCACCCAATCGCCGATCGACAGCGTGTCCTCGATGATGATGAACAGGCCGGTGATCACGTCCTGCACCAATTGCTGGGAGCCAAAACCGATGGCCAGGCCGACCACACCGGCACCCGCCAGCAACGGCGCGACATTGATGCCCAAGTTGGCCATGGTGGTGATCGCGCAGATCACCACCAGCACGATTTTCACTGCATTGCGCAGCAACGGCAGGATGGTTTTTACCCGCGTGCTGGGCTGGCGGCTGGAGCGTTTGTTCACCGGCGGTTTCAACGCCTCCTGGATTGCGGTGTCGAGTACCACCCAGAACAACCAGGTCACCAGCAGGATCAGGCCGATGCTGCTGAGGGAATCGCTGATCGCCCGACCCACCGAGTTGCGCTGGGCAAACTCGAACAGCGAGATGCCCCAGATACGCCCAAGAACTTCGATAAACGCGATGGCCATGGCGATGCGCAGTATCGCGTGCAACAGGCTGAGGAAGCGTTCCTTGTAGGCGCTGCTGCGTTGGATCGCCACCTGGCTGCGGGACTTGAACAGGTGTTGCAACACCGTGCTGAGAAACACCGTCCCGATCAACAGAATCGTAGTGAACAGCGCGCAACGCAGGGCCTTCTGGTTGTCATCGCCAGCGCCGATCAGGTTGATCGCCGAGACCAGCACCATCAACAGAATCGGCCAATACCACAACCCGGAGAACACCCGCAGCGATTGCTGCAGCGCCGGGTGCTTGAGGCGCTGGGCCAGCGGTCGGTTGCGGATCAGATGCGCAACCGGACGACGCAGGCGCACCACCAGCACGCCGAAAATCACCGCTGCGAACAGGCCGGTAAACACCGCGATGCTGCTGGTGATATTGCCCCCCAACTGCCGGGCGATTTGCGGGCTGGTCAACGCGTCGCTGAGGGCGGCCAGAAAGCCAATCAGGAACAGCGGCTTGGGGCAATAATTACGAATAATCTGCACAGCCGGGCGTTTGTGGCCGACGTTAAACATGACGATGAC
The DNA here is from genome assembly GCF_965653655.1 of Pseudomonas onubensis. NCBI lineage: Bacteria > Pseudomonadati > Pseudomonadota > Gammaproteobacteria > Pseudomonadales > Pseudomonadaceae > Pseudomonas > Pseudomonas onubensis. The sequence goes on from NZ_CBFHAZ010000011.1 coordinate 47,410, forward strand.
GCATAACAGCATCGACGTGGAGAAGATGCCGCTGCTGGTGGCATAGGCAAAACACAGCGCCAGCGCACGGCCTACGGAGCTGGGTAAGAAGTGGCTGACGTAAAGCGTCAGCGGCAGGCAGATCAGGGCCGGGATCGTGTAGGGCACCACGTAGCCCAGTACGCCTTGCAGACGCTCGCGCTGTGCAACGAAACGCCGCCGACCGAGGCGCTGCACGCTAAAACGCCCGAGCAGCGTGAGTACCGCAAAGGCACCGACCCACACCCCAGAGAGCAGCAGGAAGTCCCCGGCCACGCTCCACGGCGAACGTTGGGCGGTTTGATCGACCAGCCGCCCGACCTCATTCGCCGCTCGGTCGGCGCGCAGGCGCCAGGCGTCGATGAGGTTCTGGTTGAGGTCGAGTTTGTCTTGCACATCGTCAATGCTGGAGCTGATGGCGCCGAGCAGGCCACCTTCGACCAGCAACTCCGGCTTGGCTGGAGCCTCAGCTGCCGCAGGCGCCGCGGCCGCGGCTTGCAGCGCGCCGTTGCCACACACCAACAGCGCGACGAGCAGTAATGCAGTCTTTAGATTCAGCAAAACACCGGGCTCCTTCAGCAGGGTCTGTAAGGAACTGACGGGTTTGAGCGCTGATCGTTCCCACGCTCTGCGTTCAAGCGACGCGGAGCGTCCCGGGCGGCGTTACCACGCGGAGCGTGGGAACGATCGGTTAACAGCACCGCCTGTAGGTCACTCGAAACTTTCTCCCAACACCCGCAGTCAGCCAATAACATCAGCCAATAAAACAGGCTTCACCCTTTACTTATCCACAGGAGCGATCATGGCTGCGATTGCCGACTGGGTGCCCGTTACGCCCAGCACCGCCATCACCCGCTTCACCGTGCTGACGGTGAATATCCATAAGGGTTTCACCGCGTTGAACCGACGCTTTATCCTGCCCGAGTTGCGTGAGGCGGTGCGCAGCGTGGGTGCCGACATGGTGTTCCTGCAGGAAATCCACGGCACCCATGAGCGGCACCCGCAGCGTTACAGCGACTGGCCGAAGATGCCGCAATATGAGTTTCTGGCCGACAGCATCTGGCCGCAGTTCGCCTACGGCCGCAACGCGGTTTACCCGCATGGCGACCACGGCAACGCGCTGCTGTCCAAATTCCAGATCATCCGCTACGACAACCTCGACATTTCCCAAAGCGGCCATGAAAGCCGTGGCCTGCTGCATTGCGTGTTGCGCTTGCCGGGCAGCGGCCAGGAGGTGCATGCGATCTGTATGCACCTGGGCCTGCGCGAAGTGCATCGCCAGCAGCAATTGCGTCTGCTGGAGCAGCGCATCGCCGAGATTCCGGCTGACGCGCCGCTGATCGTCGCCGGTGATTTCAATGACTGGCGCCAGAAGGCCGACCTGAGCCAGAGCGGGCTCAGGGAGGTGTTTATCGAGGCCCATGGCAAACCGGCGCGCACCTTTCCGGCGCGCTTGCCGTTGCTGCCTTTGGATCGCATCTATGTGCGCAACCTCAAGGTGCATAACCCCAAGGCGCTGACGACGCGGCCGTGGTCCCATCTGTCAGACCACGTGCCGCTGTCGGTGGAGATTGAGCTATGAGTGTCGCCGTGGAACACATCGCCACCGACCAGCCGCCGGATGATGCCAAGGCCCGCGACCTGGATTACGGCTGGCAACCGGGCAACCGCATTGAGCTGCTGGAGAACGGCGAGGCGTACTTTCCCGCCGTCTTTGAGGCCATGCGCCAGGCGCAGCGGGAGATCTTGCTGGAGACCTTTATTCTGTTCGAAGACAAGGTTGGCCACGAACTGCAAGGCATTTTGATTGAGGCGGCGCAGCGTGGCGTAAAGGTGATCGTCAGCCTCGATGGGTTTGGCTGCGGCGAGCTGAGCCCAGCCTTTCTCGGTGAACTGGCCGAGGCTGGGGTGACGGTGCAAATGTTTGACCCGGCAGCCAAGATAGTGGGCATTCGCACCAACTGGTTCCGTCGTCTGCACCGCAAGATTGTGGTGGTGGACGCCGCCGTGGGGTTTATCGGCGGGATCAATTTTTCTGCCGACCACTTGGCTGATTTCGGCCCCGAAGCCAAGCAGGATTATGCCGTGCAAGTGAGCGGCCCGGCCGTGGCGGACCTGCATCATTTCGCCCTCGCCCAAAGTGGCCGCCAGGTGCGCACGCGACGCGGCTGGCGACGGCGCCAGCAACGGCCATCGGTGTGGCCTACGCACACCGACGACGGCCTGGTGCGGCTGATTTACCGCGATAACCTGCAACACCGTGATGACATTGAAGAGGCCTATATACACGCCTTGAGCAAGGCGCAAAAACGCGTGGTGATTGCCAACGCCTACTTCTTCCCCGGCTATCGCCTGCTGCGTGAAATCCGCAATGCCGCGCGGCGTGGCGTGCAGGTGCAATTGATCATGCAGGGCCAGCCCGATGTGCTGCTGGCCAAGCTCGCGGCGCGCATGCTGTATGACTATTTGCTCAAGGATGGCGTGGTGATTCACGAGTATTGCCAGCGCCCGTTGCACGGCAAAGTGGCCTTGGTGGATGACGACTGGAGCACCGTGGGTTCAAGCAACCTGGACCCCTTGAGCCTGTCGCTTAACCTGGAAGCCAACGTGCTGATTCGTGACCACGCGTTCAATCAACAGCTGTACCAAAGCCTGGAAACACTGGCGCGCAATCATTGCCAGACCATGCCGGAAAAGCGCAAGCCGCGCCTGTGGTTATGGCGATTGACCGTGGGCTTTTTGGTGTTCCATGTGATGCGGCACTTCCCCGCGCTGACGGGCTGGCTGCCGGCACACAGACCGCGCCTCAAGCCATTCGAGAGCCAGGCCCATGAGCACTGAAAGCGGCGGCTCGCGGCTCAAACGCTGGAAGAAACCGCTGACGATAGCGTTCTTTGTACTGCTGATTGTGCTGTTCACCCTGCTCGCGCGGCGCATCGACTGGAGCGAAGTGCTCCAGACGCTGGCGGACTTCAAGCTGCGCACGCTGTTGATCGCCGGCGGGCTGACGTTGTGCAGTTTTCTTGTCTACGCCAGCTTCGACCTGATCGGCCGCACCTACATTCGCCAGGATTTGCGTTGGAAGCAGATCCTGCCGGTAGGGATCATCAGCTATGCCTTCAACCTCAACCTGAGCGCGTGGGTTGGCGGCATTGCCATGCGCTATCGGCTGTATTCGCGGCTCGGGGTGAGCACCAGCAATATCGCCAAGATTCTTGGGCTGAGCCTGGCCACCAACTGGTTTGGCTATATGGCCGTGGCCGGTGTGGTGTTCACCAGCGGTTTAGTGAGCATGCCGCCGGGTTGGAAGGTCAGCAGCGGCGCGTTGCAAGGCATTGGCGTGGTGTTGGTGCTGGCCAGCCTGGGTTATCTGGCGGCCTGCCAGTTTGCAAAGAAACGCGCGTGGTCGATCAAGGGCATCGAGATCAACTTGCCGTCGTTGCGCATGGCCTGTTTGCAACTGGCACTCGGTGCGTTGAATTGGTCGTTGATGGCGACGGTGATCTTTACGTTGCTGCCTGCCAAGCTGGATTACCCGCTGGTACTGGGCGTGCTGCTGATCAGCGCGATTGCCGGGGTGATCACCCATATCCCGGCCGGGCTGGGTGTGCTGGAGGCGGTGTTTATCGCGCTGATGCAGCATGAGGCGTCGCGGGGTAGTTTGCTTGCAGGGCTGATTGCCTACCGGGCGATCTACTTTATTTTGCCGCTGTTGGTGGCGGTGGTGATGTATCTGGTGGTGGAGGCCAAGGCCAAGGCGTTGCGGGTCAAGAAGACACCGGCTTGAATTTGGGGTGATTGGTCTGACGCCTTCGCGAGCGAGCACGCTCCCACAGGTGACCCTATTTCAAGGATGTACTCGGTCAAATGTGGGAGCGGGCTTGCTCGCGAAAGCGGCCTAAAGTGCGCTGCATCAGCGTGACTGAATAATGCTCAACCGCTCCCCCACCACCATCTCGGTAATCCAGTCCACCAGGATCGAGGTGTAGGCCTGCTGTGACACCGGATCACTCAACGAGTGGTCGGCGCCATCGATGATCCGATGGGTCAGCGAATGGGTGTTCTGGCAGGCCGCGCGGTAACTCATGATGGTGGCATGGGGCACATGGTCGTCGGTTTCGGATTCGACGATCAGCACGTCACCGCTGAACTTGGCACAGGCATGCAGGGCGCGATTGGTCTCGGCGTGTACCAGGGTGCTGCGGTAATCCATCAGGTCGGCCTTATCCAGCTCGCGCTTGGGCTTGAGCCACTCCTGGTCGCGGTACAACGCCGGCACGCGCAGCGCCAGCCAGCGTACCGGGCGCAATGAGGTGAGAATCGCCGCCAGATAGCCGCCATAACTGGTGCCCACCACGGCCACGGCCGAGGTGTCGATGGCGGGGTGTGAGAGCAGACGGTCGTAGGCCGCCAGCAGGTCGCGCAGGTTGTCTTCACGGGTGACGCGCGACAAGGGAATGCCGGTGCCGGCGTGGCCGCGCAGGTCGAAGGTCAGGCACACGCAGCCTAAGCCGGCGATGCCCTTGGCGCGCTCCAGGTCGCGTTCCTGGCTGCCGCCCCAGCCGTGCACAAACAACACGCCGGGGACTTTGGATTTGGGACTCAGGAAGGTGCCGCTCATCTGTTCGTCGTCGATATCGATCGCAATGCTTTCGCTTCTAGCCGTCATAAGATTCAACCGTCACATACTTGAGAAGAAAGTCGCTGTTTTCGGCCGGACCGCGATACACCTCGATGGCGTCCGCCGGCAGTGGCTCATCCACGTAAGTCTCCACTGAAGACACCTGAATCGCCCGCAGGCCCGGGTTATTGATAAAGCTCTGCAGCGCCGCGACTTCCGCGCTGCTGGCCCCGCCCATGCGCCAGGATTGTTCGAGCACGCCGCTACGACGTTGGCCGTCACTGTCCAGGCCTTGGGCAATATCGTAATTGCGCCGCGAGGCATAGAAACCAGGGTAGGCCTCATCGGCGGCGCTGTCGAAAACCTGGGCTTGTTGGATCGCTTCGCGCACATCGTCGGGCAAATTGAGCTTGAGCAGGTCGTCGTAGCCACCGGGCACTGCGAGCAAGCTCGAGCCGCCGTAAACCTCTTCACCGCGCCCGTCCTGGGTCAGGTATTGCTCGCCGCAGTAGCTGAACACGTGATCGCCGATAAAGCTTTGGCCCACGCTATGGGTAGTGACGTCGTGCAGATCCTGCTCCAGCACCACGCCATCACTGAACAACTGCGCCGCTTGCGGCCGCGCCAGCAGGGCCTCGAACTCGTCGAGGCTATGGATAACTTCCTGGCCGCGCCCGGCGCAGGCATGCACCGGTTTCATGCGGATCGGCCCGCCGTAGAGCAAGCGCGTGGCGGCAGGCAGTGCGTCTTCAAGGGCAAACACGCTGAGCCCGTCGAGAACGACCGTACGCACACACTCACAAAACGCCGGCGACCAGCCTTCGGGCGCGGTGGCGTCAGGGCTTAACAGGCCATGGGTGATCGCTTTGGTGCAGATGAATGCGTGATCGACATAACCGCCCCACAGATCGCCCGGCCCTTTGACATTGAGCGCCCGCGCCTGGTCGGAGCCGACCAGGGTTTGGGTGGGCAACACGTACAAGTCGAGGCCGGCGTGTAACTGCGGGTCATAGCTGCCGCCGAATTTAAGCCCAAGGATCTGCGCCAGCCAGCGCGCGAGGGCGCGATTGGTTTCGACCTCATGCTGCGGCGCCCCTTCTCTTGTGGAGTGGGCGACTACGCGTTTTTTGCGTTGAATCGGGGTCATGCGTCCCCCTTGGCGATCCTGCCATGTGTGTGCGAGGAAGGTTGCATGGATCACGCCAAGGCAAGGCTGGGGAGGATGGCCGTTAAATCAAACAGTTACTGACACAGCGATGGCACTAAGCCTGTTTTATTCTGCACGACAGGGGTTTAAACGGACGGTGTTCTGCACGACGCCTCCATCAAAGCAGCTGCGTGGATGGCGACGGGCCAGCTAAGATGCAAGGCACTGCCAACCATCATAAGGACACCCATGGCCAAGCAAGCGCTCATCCTCATCGATATCCAGAACGATTACTTCCCCGAGGGCAAGTGGCCGCTCGATGGCGTGGAGGCCGCGGCGGACAAGGCTGCGCAACTGCTGCAGGCGTTTCGCCAGGCGGGCAACGCCGTTGTCCATGTGCGCCATGAGTTCACCGCCGAAGACGCGCCCTTCTTCACGCCAGGCTCCGAGGGCGCGCACCTGCATGCCAAGGTGCTGAACCAGGGCAACGAACCGGTGGTGCTTAAACACTTTGTGAATGCGTTTCGCGGGACAAACCTGCGCACCGTGCTGGAACAACGCGCCATCACTGACGTGGTGGTAGTCGGCAACATGAGCCATATGTGCATCGACGCCGTGGTGCGGGCTGCGGCGGACCTGGGCTACAAGGTCACGCTGATTCACGACGCCTGCGCAACGCGCGACCAGGTATTCAATGGCCAGGTGATTGCGGCGGCGCAGGTGCATGGCGCTTATATGGCATCGCTGGCCTTTGGATACGCCAGCGTGGTGTCGACGGATGAATACTTGAAGGCGCAAGCGGCGGCGCAATGACCACCGCTTGTTTACGGCCCTCAGCGGGTTGCGATGATGAACAGACGCGGAAAAGGCAGTAATACAGTGCCGTCAGCCAGGGCCGGGTAAGCCTGGGTAATACGCGCCTGGTATTGCTGTAGGAATGCGGTTTTTTCGCTGTCGGTCAACGGCGCAAGAAACGGCCGCAATGCCGATGCCTTGAACCACTCCACCACCGCCCCGTGATCGGCCAGCGGGTGTTGATAGGTGGTGCGCCACACGTCGACGGTGCTGCAATGTTTGCTCAGCAGCTCGTAGTAGTAACTCGCGGTGTGCCTCTCATTGTGTTTGACCGCTCCGATCTTTGCCGCCCACGGGCCATCGGCCGCCACTTCGCGGGCCAGCCGGTGGGCAGGTTCGTCGAGGTTGTCCGGGGTTTGTACGGCGAGGGTGCCGCCGGGTGTCAGTTGGTCGACCAGGTGCGGATAGAGCGTGGCGTGGTCAGGTAGCCATTGCAGGGAAGCGTTGGCGAGGATCACATCGAATGTCTGCCCTGGGTTCCAGGCGCCGATGTCTGCCAGCTCGAAATTCAGTTTCGGCAAACGCTTGCGGGCGTCGACCAGCATGTCGTCGGAGCTGTCCATGCCTGTAACGTGCGCCTGCGGGAAACGCTCGGCCAACACTTCAGTGGAATTGCCAGGGCCGCACCCCAGGTCGACGGCGCTGCGCACATCGGTATTGGGAATGGCCGCGACCAAGTCACGGACCGGGCGCGTACGTTGCTGTTCAAACATCGTGTATTGCTTGGCAGACCAGGTCATCGCGGTGTTCCTTCTTTGTTAGAGATGGCCACAGCCTAAGTCTTGTGAGCCATGAGAACAAATGCCAGGATTGGCATCCTCCCATACCTTGAAAGTATCCCTATGTTGGAGCTTCGCCAGCTTAAAGCCTTCGTGGCTATTGCCGAGGAAGGCTACATCACCCGCGCCGCAGAACGCCTGGGCATGCAGCAACCGCCGTTGACGCGCTTGCTGCAAAGTCTTGAAACGCAATTAGGCGTGGTGCTGATGGAGCGCCTGCCCCGCGGCGTGCGGCCAACCACGGCAGGCCTCGCGTTGCTGGACGAGGCGCGTGACATCCTGGCGCGGGCCGAGGGTGTAGCGGATGTGGTAAGCCGTGCCGCGCGGGGTGAACGGGGCCGACTCGCTATCGGCTTTACCAGCTCGGCGGCGTTGCACCCGTTTGTGCCCAGCGTGCTGCGGCGGTTTCGCGAGGCCTTTGTGGGGGTCTCGGTGGTACTGGAAGAAGCGGGAACCGGCGAACTGCTGGACGCGCTGGTGCAGGAAAAACTGGATGCCGCGTTTATCCGCTCACCGCTCAGTGGCACGCAACAGTTGCAGGACGAACCGATCCTGGTGGAGCCGATGCTGCTGGCGCTGCCGACTGATCATCCCTTGGCACTTGATGCGGGGCACCCGTTACCCTTGGCAGCATTGGCTAATGAGGCTTTTGTGCTCTATCGCCGTCGCGTAGGGCTGGGTTTGTTTGACGCCATTCTGGTGGCCTGCCGTGAAGCGGGGTTCAGCCCGCAGGTGGTGCAGGAGGCGCCACGCATGACAGCGACCTTGAGCCTTGTGGCTGCGGGGCTTGGGGTCTCCATCGTGCCCGCCTCCATGCAGCGGCTGCGCGGCGATGGCATTGTTTATCGCGAGCTGACCGAGTGCCAGAGCCTGGTGGCGCCGTTGCATTTGGCCACGCGTATTGGCGACAGCTCAGCGGTTTTGCGCAGGTTCAAGGAGATGGTGGTCACAGCGGCCGCGACAGATGCTTGATCACAGGCATTAAAAAACCCCCGAGGCTTTCGCCTGCGGGGGTTTTGCTCGTTCCGGGCCTGGGACCTTAGAACGGGATATCGTCATCAAAGCTGTCGAAATCCGGAGCCGGCTGTGGAGCGGCCTGCTGCGGAGGTGGCGCCTGGCGCGACTGTTGCGGGGCCGACTGTTGCGGGCGCGGAGCCTGCTGGCGTGGGGCCGGAGCGGACTGCTGGTAGTTGTTGCCCCCGCCTTGTTGGTCGCCCTGCTGTGGACGGCCGCCCAGCAGTTGCATGGTGCCTTGCATGTCCACCACGATCTCCGTGGTGTAACGCTTGATGCCGTCTTTTTCCCACTCGCGGGTTTGCAGTTTGCCTTCGATGTAGACCTGCGAACCTTTGCGCAGGTATTCACCGGCGATTTCTGCCACCTTGCCGAACATCGACACACGGTGCCATTCGGTTTTCTCGACCTTCTGGCCAGTCTGCTTGTCGGTCCACTGTTCGCTGGTTGCCAGACTCAGGTTGGTCACGGCGTTACCGTTAGGCAGGTAGCGAACTTCGGGATCCTGGCCGCATGTACCGACCAATATGACTTTGTTAACCCCACGGGCCATAACGTTCTCCTAGGCTGGGCGCGCTGTCGGCACTGGGTTGACCAGTTGCTCAAGCGTCGCGCGATCCAATAATTCGGTGTCTAATTTGATGTAGATGGCGGCTTCTTCTGCAATAACCACAGCATCTGTAACCCCGGTAACGGCCTTGAGGCGCTCAACCAGACCGGCTTCGCGGATCGCTTCTGGCGATAACGGCAAACGCAGGCTCGTCACATAGGGAGGTTCGCGCATGGTAACAGCAAAGGCCAACCAAAGTGCAGCCAGCCCGGCGCATCCGAGGAACACAACCGACAAACCGCCATGCTGGAACATCCAGCCGCCCATAATGCCGCCAAGCGCAGAGCCGAGGAACTGGCTGGTGGAATACACCCCCATCGCCGTGCCCTTGCCGCCGGCCGGTGAAACTTTGCTGATCAGCGAAGGCAATGAAGCCTCCAGCAGGTTGAACGCGGTGAAAAACACCACCGTGCCGATTACCAGTGCCCGCAGGCTGTCGCCGAACTGCCAGAAGAATAGCTCAGTGAGCATCAGCGTCGCGACGGCGCCGAGCAAAACTCGTTTCATTTTGCGTTTCTTCTCGCCATAGATGATGAACGGGATCATGGCGAAGAACGAAATCAGCAGTGCGGTGAGGTACACCCACCAGTGCTGTTCCTTGGGCAAACCGGCTTTTTGCACCAGTGCCAGGGGCAGCGCGACGAAGCTGCACATCAGCATTGCGTGTAACACGAAGATACCTAAATCCAGGCGCAGCAGGTCCGGGTGCTTGAGCGTCGGCAGTAAAGCCTTGCGCGCAACGCCCGACTCACGGTGCGCCAGCGTGCCGGTGGAGCGCGGCACCATGAAGGCCACAATCACGATGCCAAACAACGCCATGCCGCCGGTGGCGAGAAACAGCCCATGCAAACCGAAGGCACGGGTCAGCAAGGGACCGACCACCATCGCAACGGCGAAGGACAGGCCGATAGTCATGCCGATCATGGCCATGGCCTTGGTGCGGTGTTGTTCGCGGGTCAGGTCCGAGAGCAGCGCCATCACCGCCGCGGAAATCGCCCCGGCGCCCTGCAGGACGCGCCCGGCAATCACACCCCAGATCGAATCGGACTGCGCCGCGAGCACACTGCCAAGGGCGAACACGATCAACCCCAGATAGATGACGGGACGACGGCCGATACGGTCGGAGATGATCCCAAACGGAATCTGAAAAAGCGCCTGGGTCAGGCCATAGGCGCCAATGGCCAGGCCGATCAGTGCGGGGGTCGCTCCTGCGAGATCCATTCCATAGGTCGCCAGCACCGGCAACACCATAAACATGCCTAGCATACGGAACGCGAACACCAGGGCCAGACCGCTTGCTGCTCGGGTCTCGCCGCTACTCATGCGTTCGCTGTGGGGATCGTGCATGGAAAAACCTCGTGTGAACCGGCGGCGATTCTACCAGTCCCATCGATTGAGAGGGTATATGCGGCGCTTTGCCGCGCAGCTTTCATCTAAGGCTGCACCCGGCACTTTGGCAGTGTATATTCATCCAGTCTTTAGCCGTATACTCCGGCATTATTTACGCCCGCCGTGCGAGGCCATCTTGGACAAGATCCTGATTCGTGGGGCTAGAACCCACAACCTGAAGAACATCGACCTGACCCTGCCCCGGGACAAACTGATCGTCATCACCGGCTTGTCCGGCTCGGGCAAATCGTCCCTGGCGTTCGACACGCTGTATGCCGAGGGCCAGCGCCGTTATGTTGAGTCGCTGTCGGCCTATGCGCGGCAGTTCCTGTCGATGATGGAAAAACCCGATGTCGACACCATTGAAGGCCTGTCGCCGGCGATTTCCATCGAGCAGAAGTCGACCTCCCACAACCCGCGTTCCACCGTGGGCACCATCACCGAAATCTACGACTACCTGCGCCTGCTGTATGCGCGGGTGGGGATTCCACGTTGCCCGGACCACGACATTCCGCTGGAAGCCCAGACCGTCAGCCAGATGGTCGACCTGGTGCTGGCCCAGCCGGAAGGCGCCAAGCTGATGCTGCTGGCGCCGGTGATTCGCGAGCGCAAGGGTGAGCACCTGTCGGTGTTCGAAGAGCTGCGCGCCCAGGGCTTTGTGCGTGCGCGCATCAACGGCAAGCTGTATGAGCTGGACGAAGCGCCGAAGCTCGACAAGCAAAAGAAGCATTCGATTGATGTGGTGGTCGACCGCTTCAAAGTACGCGCCGACTTGCAACAGCGTTTGGCGGAATCGTTCGAAACCGCGCTGAAGCTGGCCGATGGCATTGCCCTGGTCGCACCGATGGATGACGAACCGGGCGAAGAGATCATCTTCTCCGCACGCTTTGCCTGCCCGATCTGCGGCCATGCAATCAGCGAACTGGAACCCAAGCTGTTTTCCTTCAACAACCCGGCTGGCGCCTGCCCGACCTGTGATGGCCTTGGGGTGAAGCAGTTCTTCGACATCAAGCGCCTGGTCAACGGTGACCTGACGCTGGCGGAAGGCGCGATACGCGGCTGGGACAGGCGCAACGTCTATTACTTCCAGATGTTGGGGTCGTTGGCGTCGCACTATAAATTCAGCCTGGAAGTACCGTTCAACCAACTGCCGGCCGAGCAGCAGAAAGTCATCCTGCACGGCAGTGGCTCGCAGAACGTCGACTTCAAATACCTGAACGACCGGGGCGATATCGTCAAACGCTCGCACCCGTTCGAAGGCATTGTGCCGAACCTGGAACGTCGCTACCGCGAGACCGAATCGGCCAGCGTACGCGAAGAGCTGGCGAAATTCCTCAGCACCCAGCCGTGCCCGGATTGCCGTGGCACACGCCTGCGTCGTGAGGCGCGGCATGTGTGGGTCGGTGAGAAAACATTGCCGGCGGTCACCAATCTGCCGATCGGTGATGCTTGTGAATACTTCGGTGTGCTCAAGCTGACCGGCCGCCGTGGGGAAATTGCCGACAAGATTCTCAAGGAAATCCGTGAGCGCCTGCAGTTCCTGGTCAACGTCGGCCTGGACTACCTGTCGCTGGATCGCAGTGCGGATACCTTGTCCGGTGGTGAGGCCCAGCGGATTCGCCTGGCCAGCCAGATTGGCGCTGGCCTGGTGGGCGTTCTGTACATCCTCGACGAGCCGTCGATTGGCCTGCACCAACGCGACAATGATCGCCTGCTGGGCACACTGAAACACCTGCGCGATATCGGCAACACGGTGATCGTGGTTGAGCACGATGAAGACGCGATTCGCCTGGCCGATTATGTGGTCGACATTGGCCCTGGCGCCGGTGTACATGGCGGGCATATTGTCGCCGAGGGTACGCCTGCCGAAGTGATGGCTCACCCGGACTCGTTGACTGGCAAGTACCTGTCCGGTCGCGTGAAAATCGAAGTGCCAGCCAAGCGCACACCACGTAACAAAAAGATGGCCTTGCACCTCAAGGGCGCGCGCGGCAACAACTTGCGCAATGTCGACCTGGAAATTCCGCTGGGTCTGCTGACCTGCGTGACCGGTGTTTCCGGCTCGGGCAAATCGACGCTGATCAACAACACGCTGTTCCCGCTGAGCGCCACCGCCCTGAACGGCGCAACCACCCTGGAAGCGGCCGCACACGACAGCATCAAGGGCCTGGAGCATTTGGACAAGGTGGTCGATATCGACCAAAGCCCGATCGGCCGCACACCACGCTCGAACCCTGCGACCTATACCGGGTTGTTCACGCCGATACGCGAACTGTTTGCCGGCGTGCCGGAGTCTCGCTCGCGGGGCTACGGGCCTGGCCGGTTCTCGTTCAACGTCAAGGGTGGCCGCTGCGAAGCCTGCCAGGGCGACGGCCTTATCAAGGTGGAAATGCACTTCCTGCCGGACATCTACGTGCCGTGCGACGTGTGCAAGAGCAAGCGCTATAACCGCGAGACCCTGGAGATCAAGTACAAGGGCAAGAGCATCCACGAAACCCTCGAGATGACCATCGAGGAAGCGCGGGTGTTCTTCGACGCGGTTCCGGCGTTGGCGCGCAAGCTGCAAACACTGATGGATGTGGGCCTGTCGTACATCAAACTGGGCCAGTCGGCGACCACGCTGTCCGGCGGTGAGGCGCAACGGGTGAAGTTGTCCCGTGAGCTGTCCAAACGCGACACGGGCAAGACCCTGTATATCCTCGATGAGCCGACCACGGGCCTGCACTTCGCGGATATTCAGCAATTGCTCGACGTTTTGCACCGCTTGCGCGACCACGGCAATACGGTGGTGGTGATCGAGCACAACCTCGACGTGATCAAGACCGCCGACTGGCTGGTAGACCTGGGGCCTGAAGGCGGCTCCAAGGGCGGCCAGATCATTGCGGTGGGCACGCCGGAGCAGGTCTCCGAGATGCAACAGTCGCATACTGGTTACTACCTGAAGCCACTGTTGGCACGCGACAGAGCCTGATTTATCGGGTTCATGAAAAAGCCCCTGTCACTTTGCGGTGACAGGGGCTTTTTTGTAGCCGGAAATCAGAACTGCGATTGCAGGTAATTCTCCAGACCGACCAACTTGATCAACCCCAACTGCTTTTCAAGCCAGTAGGTGTGATCTTCTTCGGTGTCATTCAACTGCACGCGCAGAATTTCACGAGTGACATAGTCGTTGTGCTGTTCGCAGAGCTCGATACCCTTGCAGAGCGCGGCACGCACCTTGTACTCGAGACGAAGGTCGGCAGCGAGCATGTCAGGCACCGTGGTGCCCACGTCCAGGTCGTCGGGACGCATGCGCGGCGTGCCTTCGAGCATCAGGATACGGCGCATCAGCGCATCGGCGTGCTGCGCCTCTTCTTCCATTTCGTGGTTGATACGCTCGTAGAGCTCGGTAAAGCCCCAGTCTTCGTACATACGCGAATGAATGAAATACTGGTCACGAGCTGCCAGTTCGCCCGTCAGCAACGTGTTGAGGTAATCGATTACGTCGGGGTGACCTTGCATCGCCCTACATCTCCCTGCTTGAAAGTCTGTAGTTTGAACCATGCTGACTCGAAGGTCACGGGACAAACGGCAGAAAAGCGAAGATATTCCGATAAAAGTGGCGGAAATAACGCAAAAACCGCCCAAATGAGGGCGGTTCTGCTTCTCGTTTAGAGTCAGCTAAGCGTTACGCCCAGTGCGGTGGCGATGCCTTGCCCGTAAGCTGGGTCAGCCTTGAAAAAGTGCTGAAGCTGGCGCTGAACCACATCACTGCTGACGCCGGCCATCGCACCGGCGATATTGTTAATCAGCAGCGTTTTCTGAGCATCGTCCTGCAGGCGGAACAACGCACCGGCATGGCTGTAGTAGTCCGTGTCTTCACGTTGATCATAACGGTCAGCGGCACCGCTCAGCGCCAGAGGCGGCTCAGCGTACTGTGGCGCCTGCTTGGGTGTATCCGCAAAGCTGTTAGGCTCATAGTTAGGAGTCGCACCACCGTAACCAAAGGACATGGAACCGTCGCGCTGGTTGTTATTGACCGGATTCAATGGGGAGTTGATCGGCAACTGCTGATGGTTGGTGCCAACGCGATAGCGGTGGGCGTCCGCATAAGCGAAGACACGACCTTGAAGCATACGGTCTGGCGACAGACCAACACCTGGAACCATGTTGCTTGGACCGAAGCATGCCTGCTCGACTTCAGCAAAGTAGTTCACTGGATTACGGTTCAGCTCCAGTTCACCCACCTCTATCAACGGAAACTCCTGCTGCGACCAGGTTTTGGTCACATCGAACGGGTTCTCGTAGTGAGCAGCGGCCTGAGCCTCAGTCATGATCTGGATGTTGACGCTCCACTTTGGAAAGTCACCGCGCTCAATTGCAGCAAACAGGTCACGCTGCGCGTAATCAGGATCGGTACCGGCGATACGTGTCGCCTCCTCGGGTGTCAGGTTCTTGATCCCTTGCTTGGTTTTATAGTGCCACTTGACCCAATGGCGCTCGCCTTTGGCGTTGATAAGGCTGTAGGTATGACTCCCAAAGCCGTGCATGTGACGATAGCCGTCTGGAGTACCACGATCCGAGAACAGAATTGTGATCTGGTGCAGCGCCTCTGGGGACAATGACCAGAAGTCCCAGACCATTTGGGCACTTTTGAGGTTGGTTTGCGGCAAGCGTTTCTGGGTGTGGATAAAATCCGGAAACTTGAGCGGGTCGCGAATGAAGAACACCGGGGTGTTGTTGCCAACGATGTCCCAGTTACCTTCCTCGGTGTAAAACTTCAAGGCGAAGCCGCGCGGGTCACGCGCAGTATCTGCCGAGCCGCGCTCGCCACCTACCGTAGAGAAACGCAAAAACGTCGGGGTCTGCTTGCCTACAGACTCAAAAAGTTTGGCACGGGTGTATTGGGTGATGTCCCGAGTGACGGTAAACGTACCGTGCGCACCTGAGCCTTTAGCGTGCACACGACGCTCAGGAATGTTCTCACGGTTGAAGTGCGCAAGCTTCTCGATGAGGTGAAAGTCATCGAGCAGCAACGGGCCACGCGGGCCGGCTGTGCGGGAGTTCTGGTTATCAGCGACGGGAGCGCCGCTGGCGGTAGTCAGAATTGTACTCATGCTCAATCTTCCTCAGGTCAGGCTTAGAACTGCCGGCTAATCGGCTTGGAGGGAGTATTGACCATCAAGATGACACCATCAAATGCATTAAATCATGGACTTTGATAGAAAATAACTAACAACCCGTCAGGGCGAATAGAGTTTGGATTAATAAGAGAACCGGCAGCGACCTGAGAAATATAGACGGCTTTTCTATCGCCCACAAAAAACCGGGCACTAGGCCCGGTTCTTCGTTGCAGCGTGTCGTCTTACTCGGCGCTTACAGCTTCGCCGGCAGTAGCACGATCAACCAACTCGACATACGCCATAGGCGCGTTGTCGCCAGTGCGGAAGCCGCACTTGAGGATGCGCAGGTAGCCACCCTCACGGGTAGCGTAACGCTTGCCCAGGTCGTTGAAGAGCTTACCAACGATAGCTTTCGAACGAGTACGGTCGAAAACCAAACGGCGGTTAGCCAGGCTGTCTGTCTTGGCCAAAGTGATCAGCGGCTCAGCAACGCGACGCAGTTCTTTAGCTTTCGGCAGTGTAGTTTTGATCAGCTCGTGCTCGAACAGCGACACCGCCATGTTTTGAAACATGGCCTTGCGGTGCGAGCTGGTACGGCTCAGGTGACGACCACTTTTACGATGACGCATGGTTCATTCCTTACCAAACTCACGTTCGGTGATTACGACGATCAGGCAGTCGCCTTGTCGTCCTTCTTAAGACTTGCAGGCGGCCAGTTGTCGAGGCGCATGCCGAGGGACAGACCGCGGGAGGCCAGAACGTCCTTGATTTCAGTCAAGGATTTCTTGCCCAGGTTCGGAGTCTTCAACAGTTCTACTTCGGTACGCTGAATCAGGTCGCCGATGTAGTAAATGTTTTCCGCCTTAAGGCAGTTAGCCGAACGTACAGTCAGTTCCAGATCGTCAACCGGGCGAAGCAGGATCGGATCGATCTCGTCTTCCTGCTCGATTACCACTGGTTCGCTGTCACCTTTGAGGTCGACGAACGCAGCCAACTGCTGTTGCAGGATGGTTGCAGCGCGGCGGATAGCCTCTTCAGGATCCAGAGTACCGTTGGTTTCCAGATCAATAACCAGCTTGTCCAGGTTAGTACGCTGCTCGACACGGGCGTTTTCCACCACGTATGCGATACGGCGAACCGGGCTGAACGAAGAGTCAAGCTGCAAGCGACCAATGCTGCGGCTTTCGTCTTCATCGCTCTGACGCGAGTCGGCCGGTTCATAACCACGACCACGAGCTACAGTGAGCTTCATGTTCAGGGCGCCGTTAGACGCCAGGTTAGCGATTACGTGATCGGGATTAACGATCTCGACATCATGATCCAGCTGAATATCGGCAGCGGTAACCACCCCCGAACCCTTCTTCGACAAGGTCAGCGTAACTTCGTCACGGCCGTGCAGCTTGATAGCCAGACCTTTAAGGTTCAACAGGATTTCAATTACGTCTTCCTGTACACCTTCGATGGCGCTGTACTCGTGGAGCACACCGTCAATCTCGGCCTCGACTACTGCACAGCCGGGCATTGAGGACAACAGGATGCGGCGCAGCGCGTTGCCCAGGGTGTGGCCAAAACCACGCTCGAGAGGCTCGAGAGTGATCTTGGCGCGGGTTGGACTGACAACCTGCACATCAATGTGGCGGGGTGTCAGGAACTCATTTACCGAAATCTGCATGGATGCACCTATTTTCTAGCCCTTACTTGGAGTAGAGCTCGACAATCAGGCTTTCGTTGATGTCGGCGGACAGATCACTGCGAGCAGGAACGTTCTTGAAAACGCCCGACTTCTTCTCAGTGTCTACTTCTACCCATTCTACGCGGCCACGTTGGGCACACAGATCGAGAGCTTGGACAATGCGAAGTTGGTTTTTTGCTTTCTCGCGAATCGCAACCACGTCACCAGCACGAACCTGGTAAGACGGAACGTTAACGGTTTGGCCGTTTACGCTGACGGATTTGTGCGATACCAGCTGACGGGATTCGGCACGAGTCGAACCAAAGCCCATACGGTATACAACGTTGTCCAGACGGCATTCGAGCAGTTGCAGCAGGTTTTCACCGGTTGCACCTTTCTTGCCAGCAGCTTCTTTGTAGTAGCCGCTGAACTGACGCTCGAGAACGCCGTAGATACGACGGACCTTCTGCTTTTCACGCAGTTGGGTGCCGTAATCGGACTGGCGACCGCGGCGTTGGCCGTGGATACCAGGTGCTGCTTCAATGTTGCACTTCGATTCGATCGCGCGCACGCCGCTCTTCAAGAAGAGATCGGTGCCTTCGCGACGAGCGAGTTTGCATTTTGGACCAATGTAACGAGCCATTCTTTACAATCTCCTGGATTACACGCGGCGCTTCTTCGGCGGACGGCACCCGTTGTGCGGGATTGGCGTCACGTCGGTGATGCTGGCGATCTTATAGCCACAGCCGTTCAAAGCACGGACAGCAGACTCACGACCTGGACCTGGACCTTTGACGTTAACGTCGAGGTTTTTCAGGCCGTATTCCAGCGCAGCTTGACCAGCACGTTCAGCAGCTACTTGAGCAGCAAACGGGGTGGACTTGCGGGAACCGCGGAAACCCGAACCACCAGAGGTAGCCCAAGACAGCGCGTTACCTTGACGGTCGGTGATGGTCACGATGGTGTTGTTAAAAGATGCATGGATGTGGGCGATGCCATCAACCACTGTCTTTTTAACTTTTTTACGAGGACGAGCAGCAGGTTTTGCCATGATAATTTTCCTGTCGATTCGCGTGGGCGATTACTTGCGGATCGGCTTACGCGGACCTTTACGGGTACGCGCGTTAGTCTTGGTACGCTGACCGCGTACTGGAAGACCACGACGATGACGCAGACCACGGTAGCAACCGAGGTCCATCAAACGCTTGATTTTCATGTTGATTTCGCGACGCAGGTCACCTTCAGTGGTGAACTTCGCCACTTCGCCACGCAACAGCTCAATCTGCTCGTCGCTCAGATCTTTGATCTTTGCGGCTGGGTTTACCCCAGTGTCTGCGCAAATTTTCTGCGCAGTAGTGCGACCAACACCATAGATGTAGGTCAGCGAGATAACAGTGTGCTTGTTATCTGGAATGTTAACGCCTGCAATACGGGCCATTCAGTGGGACTCCAATTGACAGCTACCTACGCCCCGGAAGCCAAGAAATAGGGCGCGAGATAATATCGCTGTAATAACAAATAATCAACCCGGCAGCGCACTAGCTGCCGGGCTTCAAGCGGATCACACTCAGCCTTGGCGCTGTTTGTGACGCGGTTCCGCGCTGCAAATTACTCGAACAACACCTTCGCGGCGAATAATCTTGCAGTTACGGCACAGCTTTTTCACCGATGCACGAACTTTCATCACCAACTCCTCGAACCTTATGGGGTACTCAGCGCAACATGCCGCTGCCGTAGCCCTTCAGGTTGGCTTTCTTCATCAGGGATTCGTACTGGTGCGAAACGAGGTGCGATTGTACTTGGGACATGAAGTCCATCACAACCACGACCACGATCAGCAACGAGGTCCCGCCAAGGTAGAACGGAACGTTTGCTGCAACCACCAGGAACTGGGGAAGCAAGCACACGGCCGTCATATATAGAGCACCGAACAGGGTCAAACGAGTCAGAACGCCATCAATGTAGCGTGCCGACTGCTCACCTGGACGGATACCCGGAATAAAGGCACCGGACTTCTTCAGGTTTTCCGCTACGTCTTTCGGATTGAACATCAACGCCGTATAGAAGAAGCAGAAGAAAATAATCCCTGCACTAAACAGCAGAATATTCAACGGCTGACCAGGAGCGATCGACTGAGAGAGGTCCTGCAGCCAGCCCATATTTTCAGACTGACCAAACCAGGTACCCAACGAAGCCGGAAACAGCAAAATGCTGCTCGCGAAGATTGCCGGAATAACACCGGCCATATTCACTTTCAGCGGCAAGTGGCTGGTCTGCGCAGCGAAGACCTTGCGGCCCTGCTGACGCTTGGCGTAGTGAACAGCAATACGACGCTGACCACGCTCAATGAACACCACAAAACCGATAATCGCTACTGCCAGCAAACCGATGGCAACCAAGGCGAAGATATTGATATCACCCTGACGTGCAGACTCGAAAGACTGCCCAATTGCTCTCGGAAGACCGGCGACGATACCTGCGAAAATCAACATCGAGATACCGTTACCAACACCACGCTCAGTAATCTGCTCACCCAGCCACATCATGAACATCGCACCAGCCACAAACGTGGATACCGCGACGAAATAGAAGCCAAAGTCACCAGTGAACGCAACGCCCTGCCCCGCCAGGCCAACGGACATGCCGATAGCTTGAACCAGGGCGAGAACGACAGTGCCGTAGCGGGTGTACTGGCTAATCTTGCGACGGCCAGCTTCACCTTCCTTCTTCAACTGCTCCAGCTGCGGGCTCACGGCGGTCATCAACTGCATGATGATCGATGCCGAAATGTACGGCATGATCCCCAGTGCAAAGATGCTCATCCGTTCCAGCGCGCCGCCGGAAAACATGTTGAACAAGCTAAGAATGGTCCCCTCATTCTGTCGAAACAGGTCTGCGAGTCGGTCCGGGTTGATACCTGGAACCGGGATGTGTGCGCCTATTCGGTAGACGATAATCGCCAGGAACAGAAAACGCAGACGAGCCCAAAGTTCAGACATACCGCCTTTGCCGAGCGCTGAGAGAGCACCTTGCTTAGCCATTTATTCCTCGAACTTGCCGCCAGCTGCTTCGATAGCCGAACGCGCACCTTTGGTGGCGCCGATTCCCTTGCCGATAGTGACAGCGCGAGTCACTTCACCGGACAACATGATTTTCACACGTTGTACGTTGACGTTAATCACGTTGGCATCTTTCAGGGTCTGCACAGTAACGATGTCGCCTTCCACTTTAGCCAGCTCGGACAGACGCACTTCTGCGCGGTCCATGGCTTTCAGGGATACGAAACCGAACTTAGGCAGGCGACGATGCAGCGGCTGTTGACCGCCTTCAAAGCCTGGAGCAATGGTGCCACCGGAGCGGGAGGTTTGACCTTTGTGGCCACGGCCACCAGTCTTACCCAAACCGCTACCGATACCACGGCCCGGACGATGCTTTTCGCGACGGGAACCCGGCGCTGGACTCAGATCATTGAGTTTCATCGATTAACCCTCTACACGCAGCATGTAGTAAGCCTTGTTGATCATCCCGCGATTCTCGGGAGTATCCTGGACTTCTACAGTGTGACCGATGCGACGCAGACCCAAACCTTTAACACACAGTTTGTGGTTAGGAATGCGGCCGGTCATGCTTTTGATCAGCGTTACTTTAACGGTAGCCATGATCAGAAGATCTCCTTGACAGTCAAGCCGCGCTTGGCAGCAATGGACTCAGGAGATTGCATAGCTTTCAAACCCTTGAAAGTGGCGTGAACCACGTTTACCGGGTTAGTCGAGCCGTAGCACTTGGCCAGAACGTTCTGAACGCCAGCAACTTCGAGGACAGCACGCATAGCGCCGCCAGCGATGATACCGGTACCTTCAGAAGCCGGCTGCATGTACACCTTCGAAGCACCGTGAGCGGACTTCATTGCGTACTGCAGCGTGGTGCCGTTCAGATCAACTTGGATCATGTTGCGACGAGCAGCTTCCATTGCCTTCTGGATCGCAGCAGGCACTTCACGTGACTTGCCACGGCCGAAGCCAACGCGCCCTTTACCATCACCAACCACGGTCAACGCGGTGAAAGTGAAGATACGGCCGCCTTTAACGGTTTTGGCTACGCGGTTAACTTGAACCAGCTTCTCAATGTAGCCTTCGTCGCGCTTTTGGTCGTTATTTGACATAACTTAGAACTCCAGCCCAGCTTCACGAGCAGCATCAGCCAGCGCTTTCACGCGACCGTGGTACTTGAAGCCAGAGCGGTCGAAAGCCACTTGCGAGACGCCCACGGCCTTAGCACGTGTAGCGACCAGCTGGCCAACCTTTGTGGCCGCGTCGATGTTGCCGGTGGCACCATCACGCAGTTCTTTATCCAAAGTCGAGGCGCTTGCCAGGACTTTGTTGCCGTCGGCCGAGATGACCTGGGCGTAGATGTGCTGCGACGAGCGGTACACGCAGAGACGCACGACTTCGAGTTCGTGCATTTTCAGGCGTGCTTTGCGAGCGCGACGCAGTCGAGTAACTTTTTTGTCGGTCATTTGCTATGCCCTACTTCTTCTTGGCTTCTTTACGACGGACGACTTCGTCCGCGTAGCGCACACCTTTGCCTTTGTACGGCTCTGGTGGACGGAAGTCGCGGATCTCAGCGGCCACCTGACCTACCAGCTGCTTATCAATACCCTTGATCAGGATATCGGTTTGGCTAGGGGTCTCAGCGGTGATGCCTTCCGGCAGTTCGTAATCCACTGGGTGCGAGAAGCCAAGGGCCAGGTTCAAAACCGTGCCTTTTGCTTGCGCTTTGTAACCAACACCGACCAGCTGGAGCTTACGCTCGAAGCCTTGGCTTACGCCTTGGACCATGTTGTTTACCAACGCACGCGTGGTACCGGCCATTGCGCGAGTTTGTTGATCGCCATTGCGAGCAGCAAAACGCAGCTCACCAGCTTCTTCAACGATCTCAACGGACGAATGGATGTTCAGTTCAAGAGTGCCCTTGGCACCCTTCACCGAAAGCTGTTGGCCTGCGAATTTTACTTCGACACCGGCTGGCAGCTTAACGGGGTTCTTAGCGACGCGAGACATGCTTATCCCCCCTTAGAACACAGTGCAAAGAACTTCGCCGCCGACACCGGCAGCGCGCGCAGCACGATCCGTCATCACACCTTTGTTGGTGGAGACGATAGACACGCCCAGACCGCCACGAACTTTCGGCAGATCTTCAGCGGACTTGTACTGACGCAGGCCTGGACGGCTAACGCGCTTCACTTCTTCAATGACCGAACGGCCTTCGAAGTACTTCAGCTCGATGGACAGCAGTGGCTTGGTTTCGCTGCTGATCTGATAACCCGCAATGTAGCCTTCGTCTTTCAGGACTTTGGCAACAGCTACCTTCAACTTGGAAGATGGCATGCTTACGACGGACTTTTCAGCCATCTGGGCATTACGGATACGAGTTAGCATGTCCGCTAACGGGTCCTGCATACTCATGGGCTAGACGCTCCTAATACAAAAAAATTAGCCTTGCGGCTACATATGTCGCCGAGAATCTCCGGGCATAAAAAACACGGGCTCAGGCGAGCCGCGTATTTTAGACATACTCCAGAAATGAAACAAGCCCCAAAAGGGGCCTGATCCAGATTCAAGGTCACCGGCGGTCAGTATCTTGCGATTCTGCCCGCCTGGACGTTGAAAGTACTTACCAGCTGGCTTTAACCAGACCTGGTACGTCACCACGCATTGCCGCTTCACGCAGTTTGTTACGGCCGAGGCCGAACTTGCGGTAAACGCCGTGTGGACGACCGGTCAGGCGGCAGCGGTTACGCATGCGCGAAGCGCTTGCGTCACGTGGCTGCTTCTGCAGAGCAACTGTCGCTTCCCAACGTGCTTCTGGACTTGCGTTCAGATCAACGATGATTGCTTTCAGTGCTGCACGCTTCTTGGCGTACTTGGCAACCGTGAGCTGACGCTTCAGCTCGCGGTTTTTCATGCTCATCTTGGCCATGGTCCTACTCCAATCAGTTGCGGAACGGGAATTTGAAAGCACGCAACAGGGCGCGACCTTCATCATCGTTCTTGGCAGTGGTGGTCAGGGTGATGTCCAGACCGCGGAGAGCATCGATCTTGTCGTAGTCGATTTCCGGGAAGATGATCTGCTCTTTCACGCCCATGCTGTAGTTACCACGACCATCGAAGGACTTGGCATTCAGGCCGCGGAAGTCGCGAACCCGAGGCAGGGAGATCGACAGCAGACGATCCAGGAATTCATACATACGCTCACGGCGCAGAGTCACTTTGACGCCGATCGGCCAACCTTCACGGACTTTAAAGCCAGCGATGGATTTCCGAGCGTAAGTCACAACGACTTTTTGACCGGTGATCTTTTCAAGGTCAGCAACAGCGTGCTCGATGACTTTTTTGTCACCGACCGCTTCGCCCAGACCCATGTTCAGGGTGATTTTGGTAACGCGTGGAACTTCCATCACGTTCGAAAGCTTAAGTTCTTCCTTAAGCTTCGGTGCGATTTCTTTCCAGTAAATCTCTTTTAGTCGTGCCATGGTCTTCTACCTAGCAGTGTTCAAGCATCAACCGCTTTTTGGGTCGACTTGAAGACACGAATTTTCTTGCCGTCTTCTACTTTGAAACCAACGCGGTCAGCCTTGTTGGTTTCGCCGTTGAAAATGGCGACGTTAGAAGCGTCCAGTGGAGCTTCTTTTTCGACGATACCGCCTTGTACGCCCGACATCGGGTTAGGCTTGGTATGACGCTTAACCAGGTTCAGACCGCCGATAACCAGACGGTTATTAGCGAGAACCTTAAGCACCTTACCGCGCTTACCTTTGTCTTTGCCGGCGATCACGATGATCTCGTCGTCACGACGAATCTTTTGCATGTCGGATCTCCTTACAGCACTTCTGGGGCGAGCGAGACGATCTTCATAAACTTCTCAGTACGAAGTTCACGGGTCACTGGCCCAAAGATACGGGTGCCGATCGGCTCTTGCTTGTTGTTCAGAAGAACAGCAGCGTTGCCATCAAAGCGGATAATGGAGCCATCAGCACGACGTACGCCGTGACGAGTGCGGACTACAACAGCAGTCATCACTTGGCCTTTTTTCACTTTACCGCGAGGAATTGCCTCCTTCACGGTAACTTTGATGATGTCACCGATACCAGCGTAACGACGATGGGAGCCACCCAGCACCTTGATGCACATAACACGGCGAGCGCCGCTGTTATCGGCCACATCGAGCATGGATTGAGTCTGAATCATATAATTTCTCCGACCCCTAGTCCTTAGACTTCCACAGCGCGTTCGAGAACATCAACCAGCGCCCAAGACTTGGTCTTGGCCAGCGGACGAGTTTCACGAATAGTGACTTTGTCGCCGATGTGGCACTGGTTGGTTTCGTCGTGCGCGTGCAGCTTAGTCGAACGCTTAACATATTTACCGTAGATCGGGTGCTTAACGCGACGCTCGATCAGTACGGTGATGGTTTTGTCCATCTTGTCGCTGACAACACGGCCAGTCAGCGTACGGACAGTCTTTTCGGCTTCAGCCATGATCACTTACCTGCCTGCTGGTTGAGCACAGTCTTCACGCGAGCGATGTCACGCTTAACTTGCGAGAGCAGATGAGACTGCCCCAACTGGCCAGTTGCTTTCTGCATACGCAGATTGAACTGGTCGCGCAGCAGGCCGAGCAGTTGCTCGTTCAGCTGCTGTGCGGATTTTTCACGAAGTTCATTCGCTTTCATCACATCACCGTCCGTTTAACAAAGGCGGTGGCGAGCGGCAGCTTTGCAGCAGCCAGGGCAAAAGCCTCACGCGCCAGCTCTTCAGTTACACCCTCGATTTCATACAGGACTTTGCCTGGCTGAATCTGGGCTACCCAGTATTCCACGTTACCCTTACCTTTACCCATCCGAACCTCGAGAGGTTTTTTGGAGATCGGCTTGTCCGGGAATACACGGATCCAGATCTTGCCGCCACGTTTAACGTGACGGGTCAGTGCACGACGCGCTGACTCGATCTGACGAGCGGTGAGACGACCACGAGCTACAGACTTCAGCGCGAACTCGCCGAAGCTGACTTTGCTACCGCGCTGAGCCAGACCACGGTTGTGGCCTGTCATCTGCTTGCGGAACTTCGTACGCTTAGGTTGCAACATTTGGCGTACCCCTTACTTAGCAGCTTTTTTACGAGGCGCTGGTGCTTGTGGTTTCAGTTCTTCTTGGCGACCACCAATTACTTCGCCTTTGAAAATCCAAACCTTTACACCGATCACACCGTAAGTGGTGTGAGCTTCGTAGTTGGCATAGTCGATGTCGGCACGCAGGGTGTGCAGTGGCACACGACCTTCGCGATACCATTCAGTACGTGCGATTTCAGCACCGCCGAGACGACCGCTCACTTGGATTTTGATGCCTTTGGCACCAATGCGCATGGCGTTCTGTACAGCGCGCTTCATAGCGCGACGGAACATTACACGACGCTCCAGCTGCTGAGCTACGCTCTGCGCAACCAGCATACCGTCGAGCTCCGGCTTGCGGATCTCTTCGATATTGATGTGCACAGGCACACCCATTTGCTTGGTCAGGTCCTGACGCAGTTTCTCAACATCTTCACCTTTCTTCCCGATAACAATACCTGGACGAGCGGTGTGGATGGTGATACGTGCAGTTTGTGCCGGACGATGGATATCGATACGGCTTACGGACGCGCTTTTTAGTTTGTCTTGGAGATACTCACGCACCTTCAGATCAGCGAACAAATAGTCCGCATAAGTCCGACCGTCTGCGTACCAGACGGAGGTGTGCTCCTTGACGATTCCCAGGCGAATGCCAATGGGATGTACTTTCTGACCCATCTCTTCGACTCCGTTACTTGTCAGCAACCTTGACAGTGATATGGCAAGACCGCTTGACGATGCGATCAGCACGGCCTTTGGCACGTGGCATGATGCGCTTCAGCGAACGCCCTTCGTTGACGAAAACGGTGCTGACCTTCAGGTCATCAACGTCTGCGCCTTCGTTATGCTCGGCGTTGGCTACGGCCGACTCCAGCACTTTCTTCATGATCTCGGCGGCTTTCTTACTGCTGAAAGCCAACAGGTTGAGCGCTTCGCCCACCTTCTTCCCGCGGATCTGGTCGGCGACCAAGCGGGCTTTCTGGGCGGAGATTCGAGCGCCCGACAACTTAGCGGCTACTTCCATTTCCTAACCCCTTAACGCTTGGCTTTCTTGTCTGCCACGTGCCCACGATAAGTGCGGGTACCGGCAAACTCGCCCAGTTTGTGGCCGACCATGTCTTCGTTAACGAGAACTGGGACGTGTTGACGACCGTTGTGTACTGCGATGGTCAGACCGACCATTTGTGGCAGGATCATCGAACGACGCGACCAGGTTTTAACTGGTTTGCGATCGTTCTTTTCCGCCGCCACTTCGATCTTCTTCAGTAGGTGAAGATCAATAAAAGGACCTTTTTTCAGAGAACGTGGCACTGTCGTATCCCTCTATTTACTTGCGACGACGGACGATCATTTTGTCGGTACGCTTATTACCACGAGTCTTCGCGCCCTTAGTCGGGAAGCCCCATGGCGATACCGGATGACGACCACCAGAGGTACGACCTTCACCACCACCGTGTGGGTGGTCAACCGGGTTCATGGCAACACCACGAACGGTTGGGCGAACGCCACGCCAGCGTTTGGCACCAGCTTTACCCAGCGAACGCAGGCTGTGCTCGGAGTTCGAGACTTCACCCAGGGTCGCGCGGCATTCAGCCAGCACTTTACGCATCTCACCAGAACGCAGACGCAGGGTCACGTAGACACCTTCACGAGCGATCAGCTGAGCCGAAGCACCAGCGGAACGAGCGATTTGCGCGCCTTTACCTGGCTTCAATTCGATGCCGTGTACGGTGCTACCAACTGGAATGTTACGCAGTTGCAGAGCGTTGCCCGGCTTGATCGGCGCCAAAGCACCTGCGATCAGCTGGTCACCAGCACTCACGCCTTTAGGGGCGATGATGTAGCGACGCTCGCCATCTGCGTACAGCAGCAGAGCGATGTGAGCAGTACGGTTTGGATCGTATTCGATACGTTCGACAGTGGCAGAGATGCCATCTTTGTCGTTGCGACGGAAATCGACCAGACGATAATGCTGCTTATGGCCACCACCGATGTGACGAGTGGTAATACGACCATTGTTGTTACGACCACCAGTCTTCGATTTTTTCTCGAGCAGCGGTGCGTGAGGAGCGCCTTTATGCAGCTCCTGGTTGACCACCTTGACCACAAAACGGCGGCCAGGGGAAGTCGGTTTGCATTTAACGATTGCCATGATGCACCCCTTCCTTACTCAGCACTGCTGCTGAAATCGAGATCTTGGCCTGGCTGAAGGGAGATAACTGCCTTCTTCCAGTCATTACGCTTGCCCAGACCGCGAGCAGTGCGCTTGCTCTTACCCAGAACATTCAGGGTAGTAACACGCTCTACTTTCACGCTGAACAGGCTTTCGACGGCCTTCTTGATTTCCAGCTTGGTTGCGTCAGTTGCAACCTTGAAAACGAACTGGCCTTTCTTGTCAGCCAGAACCGTAGCCTTTTCGGAAACGTGCGGGCCAAGCAGAACTTTAAATACGCGTTCCTGGTTCATCCCAGCAGCTCCTCGAATTTCTTCACGGCCGACACGGTGATCAACACCTTGTCGTATGCGATCAGACTAACTGGATCGGAACCTTGCACGTCACGTACATCAACGTGTGGCAGGTTGCGAGCAGCCAGGTACAGGTTCTGATCAACAGCTTCCGACACGATCAAAACGTCGGTCAGGCTCATGTTGTTCAGTTTGCCCAGCAGATCTTTGGTTTTTGGACTTTCAACAGCGAAGTCTTGAACCACGACCAGACGATCAGTACGCACGAGTTCAGCAAGGATGGAGCGCAGTGCTGCGCGATACATCTTCTTGTTGAGCTTCTGAGTGTGATCCTGTGGACGAGCTGCGAAAGTGGTACCGCCGCCACGCCAGATTGGGCTACGGATAGTACCGGCACGAGCACGGCCAGTACCTTTCTGACGCCAAGGGCGCTTACCGCCACCACGAACGTCGGAACGGGTCTTTTGCTGCTTGCTACCTTGACGGCCGCCGGCCATGTAGGCCACGACTGCTTGGTGAACCAGCGTCTCGTTGAACTCGCCGCCAAACGTCAGTTCGGAAACTTCGATCGCTTGAGCGTCATTTACATTTAATTGCATGTCAGCTTCCCCTTAACCGCGAGCCTTGGCCGCTGGACGTACAACCAGGTTGCCGCCAGTAGCGCCAGGAACAGCACCCTTGACCAACAACAGATTGCGTTCAGCGTCGACGCGCACTACTTCGAGGGACTGCACGGTCACGCGCTCAGCGCCCATATGACCGGACATTTTTTTGCCCTTGAATACACGACCAGGAGTCTGGCACTGGCCAATAGAGCCCGGGACGCGGTGGGAAACGGAGTTACCGTGAGTGTTGTCTTGGCCACGGAAATTCCAACGCTTGATCGTACCCTGGAAGCCTTTACCCTTGGACTGACCGGTTACATCAACCAGTTGACCGGCGGCGAAGATTTCAGCGTTGATCAGATCGCCAGCCTGGTAGTCGCCGTCTTCAAGACGGAACTCCATAACAGTGCGACCAGCTGCAACGTTTGCTTTAGCGAAGTGACCTGCTTGAGCAGCAGTCACGCGCGAAGCACGACGCTCGCCGACAGTGACTTGCACTGCACGATAGCCATCGGTCTCTTCAGTTTTGAACTGGGTGACGCGATTCGGTTCGATCTCAATGACCGTGACCGGAATGGAGACACCTTCTTCGGTGAAAATACGGGTCATACCGCATTTACGACCGACTACACCAATAGTCATGTTGTAAACCTCATGAGTGTACGGGGCTTTCACCCGCTATGGCCGCCCATTTCAGAGCGTTACACGACTAAGACCCAAGTCTTAGCCGAGGCTGATCTGTACTTCCACACCGGCCGCCAGATCAAGCTTCATAAGTGCATCAACGGTTTTATCCGTTGGCTGGACGATGTCCAGTACGCGCTTATGAGTACGGATCTCGTACTGGTCACGCGCGTCTTTGTTGACGTGCGGGGAGACCAGAACGGTGAACCGCTCTTTACGGGTAGGCAGTGGAATTGGACCACGCACTTGAGCACCAGTACGTTTCGCGGTTTCCACGATTTCCTGGGTGGATTGGTCGATCAGGCGATGGTCAAAAGCCTTCAACCTGATACGGATTTGCTGATTTTGCATTGGATTTCAGACTCCGGCTGCTATTCCCAGCGAGCGCAATACGCCCGTTAAAAGGAGGCGCAATTCTATAGACGGCCCTGATAGGTGTCAACCCAATAAAAAAGGCCCCCGCTGAGCGGGGGCCTTTTCAAAACATCAGAGCTATCTCAGAAGAGATAATTACTCGATGATTTTAGCTACAACGCCAGCACCAACGGTACGGCCGCCTTCACGGATTGCGAAACGCAGACCGTCTTCCATAGCGATGGTTTTGATCAGGGTGACAACCATTTTGATGTTGTCGCCTGGCATTACCATTTCTACGCCTTCCGGCAGTTCGCAGTTACCGGTTACGTCGGTAGTACGGAAGTAGAACTGTGGACGGTAGCCTTTGAAGAACGGAGTGTGACGACCGCCTTCTTCTTTGCTCAGCACGTACACTTCAGCTTCGAACTTGGTGTGCGGCTTAACCGAACCTGGCTTAACCAGAACCTGGCCACGCTCAACGTCGTCACGCTTGGTACCACGCAGCAGAACGCCGCAGTTCTCGCCTGCACGACCTTCGTCGAGCAGTTTACGGAACATTTCAACACCGGTGCAGGTGGTGACGGTAGTGTCACGCAGACCAACGATTTCCAGTGGATCTTGAACCTTGACGATACCGCGCTCGATACGACCAGTAACAACAGTACCGCGACCGGAGATCGAGAATACGTCTTCGATTGGCATCAGGAACGGCTTGTCGATAACACGAACTGGATCTGGGATGTAGCTGTCCAGAGTCTCAACCAGTTTACGAACGGACGTGGTGCCCATTTCGTTGTCATCTTTGCCTTCCAGAGCCATACGAGCAGAACCGATGATGATCGGAGTGTCGTCGCCTGGGAAGTCGTAAGTGCTCAGCAGATCGCGCACTTCCATCTCAACCAGTTCCAGCAGCTCAGCGTCGTCTACCAGGTCAGCCTTGTTCAGGTAAACCACGATGTACGGAACGCCAACCTGGCGGGACAGCAGGATGTGCTCACGGGTTTGTGGCATCGGACCATCAGCGGCCGAGCAAACCAGGATCGCGCCGTCCATCTGGGCAGCACCGGTGATCATGTTCTTCACATAGTCAGCGTGACCTGGGCAGTCAACGTGAGCGTAGTGACGGATCAGCGAGTTGTATTCAACGTGCGCGGTGTTGATGGTGATACCACGAGCTTTTTCTTCTGGCGCGCTGTCGATTTTATCGAAATCAACGATTGCGGAACCGAATACTTCGGAGCAAACGCGAGTCAGAGCAGCAGTCAGAGTGGTTTTACCGTGGTCAACGTGACCGATGGTGCCAACGTTGACGTGCGGTAGGGAACGATCAAATTTTTCTTTAGCCACGACAATTAACTCCTTGCCTAAAGGACTGAATCAGCCTTGTTTTTTGGATACAGTTTCAGCGATGTGCGCCGGAGCTGTGTTGTATTTTTTGAATTCCATAGAGTAGCTTGCGCGACCCTGGGACATGGAGCGAACGTCGGTCGCATAACCGAACATCTCACCCAACGGAACCTCGGCGCGAATCACTTTGCCGGAAACCGTGTCCTCCATACCCAAGATCATGCCGCGACGACGGTTAAGGTCGCCCATGACATCACCCATATAGTCTTCAGGTGTAACAACTTCTACCGCCATGATTGGCTCAAGCAACTCACCACCGCCCTTCTGGGCCAGTTGCTTGGTTGCCATGGAAGCAGCCACCTTAAACGCCATCTCGTTGGAGTCGACGTCGTGGTAAGAACCGTCAAAAACGGTTGCTTTCAGGCCGATCAGCGGATAGCCGGCAACAACACCGTTCTTCATCTGCTCTTCGATGCCCTTCTGGATAGCAGGGATGTATTCCTTAGGAACAACACCACCGACTACTTCGTTCACGAATTGCAGACCTTCCTGACCTTCGTCAGCAGGAGCAAAACGGATCCAGCAGTGACCGAACTGACCACGACCGCCGGACTGACGAACGAACTTGCCTTCGATTTCACAGTTCTTCGTGATGCGCTCACGATAGGAAACCTGAGGCTTACCGATGTTGGCTTCGACGTTGAACTCACGGCGCATCCGGTCAACCAGGATGTCCAGGTGCAGCTCGCCCATGCCGGAGATGATCGTTTGACCAGTCTCTTCATCAGTCTTGACGCGGAAAGATGGATCTTCCTGAGCAAGTTTGCCCAGAGCGATACCCATTTTTTCCTGGTCATCCTTGGTCTTAGGCTCTACGGCAACCGAAATAACCGGCTCCGGGAAGTCCATACGAACCAGGATGATTGGCTTGTCAGCGTTGCACAAGGTTTCACCAGTGGTGACGTCCTTCATGCCGATCAAGGCCGCGATGTCACCAGCGCGTACTTCCTTGATCTCTTCGCGGGCGTTTGCGTGCATTTGCACCATACGACCGACGCGCTCTTTCTTGCCTTTAACCGAGTTGATCACGCCGTCACCGGAGTTCAACACGCCCGAGTAAACGCGGACGAAGGTCAAGGTACCCACGAATGGGTCAGTGGCAATTTTGAATGCCAGAGCGGAGAACGGTTCTGCGTCGTCTGCATGACGCTCCAGCTCGATAGTCTCGTCATCCGGGTCAGTACCCTTGATGGCAGGAATATCCACTGGTGCCGGCAGGTAGTCGATCACAGCATCGAGAACCAGGGGAACACCCTTGTTCTTGAACGAGGAACCGCAAACAGCCAAGACGATCTCACCAGCGATAGTACGCTGACGCAGAGCAGCCTTGATTTCCACGTTGGTGAGTTCTTCACCTTCGAGGTACTTGTTCATCAGCTCTTCGTTGGCTTCGGCCGCAGCTTCAACCATGTTGTTGCGCCATTCGTCAGCCAGTTCCTGCAGTTCAGCAGGGATAGGCTTGCGAACAGGAACCATACCTTTGTCAGCATCGTTCCAGTAAACAGCTTCCATGGTCAGCAGATCGATCTGGCCCTGGAAATTATCTTCGGAACCGATAGCCAACTGGATTGGCACCGGGGTGTGACCCAGGCGCTGCTTGATCTGACCGATCACGCGCAGGAAGTTGGCACCAGCACGGTCCATCTTGTTTACGTAAACAAGACGTGGAACGCCGTATTTGTTGGCTTGACGCCATACGGTTTCCGACTGAGGCTCAACACCCGAGGTACCGCAGAACACAACGACAGCGCCGTCGAGTACACGCAGGGAACGTTCAACTTCAATGGTGAAGTCTACGTGGCCCGGGGTATCGATTACGTTGAAGCGGTGCTCATCCTTGTACTGCTTCTCGGAACCTTTCCAGAAGGCGGTAATAGCAGCAGAAGTAATGGTAATACCACGCTCCTGCTCCTGAACCATCCAGTCTGTGGTCGCGGCGCCGTCATGCACCTCGCCCATCTTGTGACTTTTGCCGGTGTAAAACAGTACGCGCTCGGTGGTTGTGGTTTTACCAGCATCCACGTGAGCAACGATACCGATGTTACGGTAGCGGCTAATCGGAGTAGTACGAGCCATAAAGCCCTCGCAAAATTAGTGAAGCTAAGATTAGAAGCGGTAGTGCGAGAAAGCTTTGTTAGCTTCAGCCATACGGTGCACGTCTTCACGCTTCTTAACAGCAGCACCTTTACCTTCAGCAGCGTCCAACAGCTCGCCGGCCAAACGCAGGGCCATAGACTTCTCGCCGCGCTTACGGGCGAAGTCTACCAACCAGCGCATTGCCAGAGCGTTACGACGGGACGGACGAACTTCGACCGGAACCTGGTAAGTAGCACCGCCTACACGGCGCGACTTCACTTCGACCAGCGGAGCGATGGCGTCGAGAGCTTTCTCGAAGATTTCCAGGGGGTCGCTGTTCTTGCGTTCTTTAACCTTTTCCAGCGCGCCATAAACGATACGCTCGGCAACGGCTTTCTTGCCGCTTTCCATCACGTGGTTCATGAACTTGGCCAGAATTTGGCTTCCGTATTTTGGATCGTCAAGCACTTCGCGCTTGGCTGCTACGCGTCTTCTTGGCATGGATAAGCCCTCAAACGGTCTTCAGGTTCGTTCGGAATCGGTGCCCTTTCGGGACGCCTCCGACCTTACTCTTATCGACTCAGAAAATAAGATGATTCAGTTTTACAAAAAGCCGCTACTACTTAGGCTTCTTGGTACCGTACTTCGAACGACCCTGGTTACGACCTTTAACGCCGGAAGTATCCAAGGAGCCGCGTACGGTGTGGTAACGAACACCTGGCAAGTCTTTTACACGACCGCCGCGAATCAGTACCACGCTGTGCTCTTGCAGGTTGTGGCCTTCACCGCCGATGTACGAGGAAACCTCGAAACCGTTGGTCAGACGCACACGGCATACTTTACGCAGTGCCGAGTTAGGTTTTTTCGGCGTGGTGGTATACACACGAGTGCATACGCCACGACGTTGCGGGCAGTTCTGCAGCGCAGGTACGTCGGATTTCTCGACGATACGCTTACGCGGCTGACGTACCAGCTGGTTGATAGTTGCCATCTACTAGCTCCACTGTTGTCTTGCGACGCTATTGTCTTGCAAGAAAAGCAAAATGGCAGGAACGAATTCCCGCCAAATTTAGGGGTACAAGAGTCTAAAGAGGATCTTGCCCCCAGTCAAGGCAAGGCCCCGACCTCCCCTCTCATCGAACCGGGACAAAAATGCCTCGATCCGACGAATGGGGGCTGCCAGGGCCCAGACTTATTTATCGCAGAACTCAGTTACCGCTTGAGTTCAGCGCTTCGGTCAGTGCAGCTTCCACTTCACTGGCGCTTACGCGCAGCGGCTTGTCAGCATCACGGCGGCGCTTGCGCTCGCTGTGGTAAGCCAAACCGGTACCAGCCGGGATCAGACGACCCACGACTACGTTTTCTTTCAGGCCGCGCAGGTAATCGCGCTTGCCGGTTACCGCTGCTTCGGTCAGTACGCGAGTGGTCTCCTGGAAGGAGGCCGCCGAGATGAACGACTCAGTGGACAACGACGCCTTGGTGATACCCAGCAACACACGAGTGAACTTGGAGACAAATTTGTCTTCCGCGCCCAGACGTTCGTTTTCTACCAGTACGTGAGTCAGTTCCATCTGGTCGCCCTTGATGAAACTGGAATCGCCGGATTCAGCGATTTCAACTTTACGCAACATCTGACGCAGGATGGTCTCGATGTGCTTATCGTTGATCTTCACGCCTTGCAGACGGTAAACGTCCTGGATCTCGTTAACGATGTACTTGGCCAGCGCACTCACACCCAGCAGACGCAGGATGTCGTGTGGATCGCTTGGGCCGTCGGAGATAACTTCGCCGCGGTTTACCTGCTCGCCTTCGAAGACGTTCAGGTGACGCCACTTTGGAATCAGCTCTTCGTACGGATCAGTACCATCGTTCGGGGTAATGACCAGACGGCGCTTGCCTTTGGTCTCTTTACCGAACGCGATGGTGCCGCTGACTTCAGCCAGAATCGACGCTTCTTTCGGACGACGAGCTTCGAACAAGTCGGCAACACGCGGCAGACCACCGGTGATGTCGCGGGTTTTCGAAGTTTCTTGCGGGATACGCGCGATAACATCACCGATCGCGATCTTCGCACCATCCGCTACACCGACCAGGGCGTTGGCTGGCAGGAAGTACTGAGCGATTACGTCAGTGCCTGGCAGCAACAAGTCCTTGCCGTTGTCGTCGACCATCTTCACGGCAGGACGGATGTCTTTACCGGCAGCTGGACGATCTTTCGCGTCGAGTACTTCAATGTTGGTCATACCGGTCAATTCGTCAGTCTGACGCTTGATCGTGATGCCTTCTTCCATGCCCACGTAGGTCACGGTACCTTTCATTTCGGTAACGATTGGGTGAGTGTGCGGATCCCACTTGGCCACGATTGCGCCAGCGTCGACCTTGTCACCTTCTTTAACCGAAATCACAGCACCGTACGGCAGCTTGTAACGCTCACGCTCACGACCGTAGTCATCAGCGATTGCCAGCTCACCGGAACGGGACACAGCAACCAGGCAACCATCCACTCGTTCAACGTGCTTCAGGTTGTGCAGACGGACAGTACCGCCATTCTTCACCTGAACGCTGTCAGCTGCGGAGGTCCGGCTTGCCGCACCACCGATGTGGAACGTACGCATGGTCAGCTGGGTACCCGGCTCACCGATGGACTGGGCAGCAATTACGCCAACCGCTTCACCGATGTTCACCTGGTGACCACGAGCCAAGTCACGGCCGTAGCACTTGGCGCAAATGCCATAGCGGGTTTCGCAGCTGATCGGCGAGCGAACAATCACTTCGTCGATGCTGTTGAGTTCGATGAACTCGACCCACTTCTCATCTACCAGGGTGCCGGCAGGAACGATAATTTCCTCGGTACCTGGCTTGAATACGTCACGGGCGATAACTCGACCCAGTACGCGCTCACCCAATGGCTCTACAACGTCGCCGCCTTCGATGTGCGGAGTCATCAGCAGACCGTGTTCGGTGCCGCAGTCAACTTCAGTCACAACCAAGTCTTGCGCAACGTCTACCAGACGACGAGTCAGGTAACCGGAGTTAGCTGTTTTCAACGCGGTATCCGCAAGACCCTTACGAGCACCGTGAGTGGAGATGAAGTACTGAAGTACGCTCAAACCTTCACGGAAGTTCGCAGTAATCGGCGTTTCGATGATGGAGCCGTCCGGCTTGGCCATCAGGCCACGCATACCGGCGAGCTGACGGATCTGCGCAGCAGAACCCCGTGCGCCCGAGTCGGCCATCATGTACATCGAGTTGAACGACTCTTGATCGACTTCTACGCCATGACGGTCGATAACTTTCTCTTTCGAGAGGTTAGCCATCATCGCCTTCGACACTTCGTCGTTGGCCTTGGACCAAAGGTCGATCACTTTGTTGTACTTCTCGCCCTGGGTTACCAGGCCGGAGGCGTACTGGCTTTCGATTTCTTTCACTTCATCAGTTGCAGCATTGATGATCTGGGCTTTTTCATCCGGGATAACGAAGTCGTTAACACCGATGGAAACGCCGGAAATGGTCGAATAAGCAAAGCCGGTGTACATCAACTGGTCAGCGAAGATCACCGTCTCTTTCAAACCAACCACGCGGTAGCACTGGTTGATCAGCTTGGAGATCGCCTTTTTCTTCATTGGCAAGTTGACGACGTCGTACGACAGACCTTTTGGCACAACTTGATACAGCAGCGCACGGCCGACGGTAGTGTCGACAATACGAGTGCCGCTCACGCTGCCGCCATCACGGTCGTTGACTGTTTCGTTGATCCGCACTTTGACCTTGGCGTGCAGTGCGGCTTCGCCGGCACGGAACACACGGTCAACTTCTTGCAGGTCAGCGAACACACGACCTTCGCCTTTGGCGTTGATCGCTTCACGGGTCATGTAGTACAGACCCAATACAACGTCCTGCGACGGAACGATGATTGGCTCACCGTTGGCTGGCGACAGAATGTTGTTGGTCGACATCATCAACGCACGCGCTTCCAACTGGGCTTCCAGTGTCAGCGGTACGTGCACGGCCATTTGGTCGCCGTCGAAGTCGGCGTTGTACGCAGCACAGACCAACGGGTGCAGCTGGATAGCCTTACCTTCGATCAGTACCGGTTCAAACGCCTGGATACCCAGACGGTGAAGGGTCGGTGCACGGTTGAGGAGAACCGGGTGTTCGCGAATCACTTCAGCGAGAACGTCCCAAACCTCTGGCAGTTCGCGCTCGACCATTTTCTTGGCCGCTTTGATGGTGGTCGCGAGACCGCGCATTTCCAGTTTGCCGAAGATGAATGGCTTGAACAGCTCAAGCGCCATCTTCTTGGGCAGACCGCACTGGTGCAGACGCAGGGTCGGGCCTACGGTAATTACCGAACGACCGGAGTAGTCAACACGCTTACCGAGCAAGTTCTGACGGAAACGACCTTGCTTACCCTTGATCATGTCAGCCAAGGATTTCAGAGGACGCTTGTTCGAGCCGGTGATAGCGCGGCCACGACGACCGTTGTCGAGCAAGGCATCGACAGCTTCTTGCAACATACGCTTTTCGTTGCGCACGATGATGTCCGGAGCGGACAGATCTAGCAGGCGCTTCAAGCGGTTGTTACGGTTGATCACGCGGCGGTACAGGTCGTTGAGGTCGGACGTCGCGAAACGACCACCGTCCAACGGTACCAGCGGACGCAGGTCTGGCGGCAGAACCGGCAGAACGGTCAGCACCATCCACTCTGGCAAGTTGCCGGAACCCTGGAAGGCTTCCATCAACTTCAGACGCTTGGACAGCTTCTTGATCTTGGTTTCGGAGTTGGTTTGCGGAATTTCTTCGCGCAGACGGCCAATCTCGTGCTCCAGGTCGATAGCGTGCAGCAGTTCGCGGACAGCTTCGGCACCCATGCGGGCATCGAAATCGTCACCGAATTCTTCCAGCGCTTCGAAGTACTGCTCGTCGTTCAGCAGCTGACCTTTTTCAAGGGTGGTCATGCCTGGATCGATAACGACATAGCTCTCGAAATAGAGAACGCGTTCGATATCACGCAGGGTCATGTCCATCAGCAAGCCGATACGGGACGGCAGCGATTTCAGGAACCAAATGTGGGCAACCGGCGAAGCCAGTTCGATGTGCGCCATGCGCTCACGACGAACCTTGGCCAGTGCAACTTCAACGCCGCACTTCTCGCAGATCACACCACGGTGCTTCAAGCGCTTGTACTTACCGCACAGGCACTCGTAATCCTTTACCGGGCCAAAGATCTTGGCGCAGAACAGGCCGTCACGTTCTGGTTTGAACGTACGATAGTTAATGGTTTCCGGCTTTTTAACTTCACCGAACGACCACGAACGGATCATCTCAGGCGATGCCAACCCAATACGGATGGCGTCGAACTCTTCGACTTGACCCTGGTTTTTCAGCAAATTCAGTAGGTCTTTCAAGGCCTTTCCTCCTGGCGGAGCAGAGAGCGGGCTAAACAGCCCCGCTCTCGATTCGCGTCACGTGTTATTCGGTTTCCAGATCGATATCGATGCCGAGGGAACGAATTTCTTTGATCAACACGTTGAAGGACTCGGGCATGCCCGGCTCCATACGGTGATCGCCGTCCACGATGTTTTTGTACATCTTGGTCCGACCGTTCACATCGTCCGACTTCACTGTGAGCATTTCTTGCAGAGTGTAAGCAGCACCGTATGCTTCCAGTGCCCAGACCTCCATCTCCCCGAAACGCTGACCACCGAACTGAGCCTTACCACCCAGCGGCTGCTGGGTAACCAGGCTGTACGAACCGGTAGAACGAGCGTGCATCTTATCGTCTACCAAGTGGTTCAGCTTCAGCATGTACATGTAGCCAACAGTAACCGGGCGCTCAAACTTGTTGCCGGTACGGCCGTCGAACAGCTGCATCTGGCCGCTTTCTGGCAGGTCTGCCAGTTTCAGCATGGCCTTGATTTCGCTTTCCTTGGCACCGTCGAACACCGGGGTAGCCATTGGAACGCCGCCGCGCAGGTTCTTCGCCAGATCCAGGATTTCCTGGTCGGAGAAGGTGTCCAGCTCTTCGTTGCGACCGCCGATCTCGTTGTAGATCTCGTGCAGGAACTTACGCAGGTCAGCAACCTTGCGCTGCTCTTCGATCATACGGTTGATCTTCTCGCCCAGACCTTTGGCCGCGAGGCCCAGGTGGGTTTCGAGGATCTGACCAACGTTCATACGCGAAGGTACGCCCAACGGGTTGAGGACGACGTCGACCGGGGTGCCATTGGCATCGTGCGGCATGTCTTCAACCGGCATGATCACGGAGACCACACCTTTGTTACCGTGACGACCGGCCATCTTGTCGCCCGGCTGGATGCGGCGACGGATTGCCAGGTAAACCTTGACGATTTTCAGCACGCCTGGAGCCAGGTCATCGCCCTGCTGCAGTTTGCGCTTCTTGTCTTCGAACTTGTCGTCCAGCAGACGGCGGCGATCAACGATGTAGGCCTGGGCCTTCTCGAGCTGCTCGTTCAGAGCATCTTCAGCCATGCGCAGTTTGAACCACTGGCCGTGCTCAAGACCGTCGAGTACTTCGTCGGTGATGTCCTGACCTTTCTTCAGACCTGCGCCGCCTTCAGCCTTGTGGCCTACCAGAGCGGAGCGCAGACGTTCGAAAGTTGCGCCTTCAACGATACGGAACTCTTCGTTCAGGTCCTTGCGGATCTCGTCGAGTTGGGTCTTCTCGATGGACAGTGCACGAGCATCACGCTCAACGCCGTCACGGGTGAAGACCTGTACGTCGATGACAGTACCTTTGGTACCGGTAGGTACACGCAGGGAGGTGTCTTTAACGTCGCTGGCTTTTTCACCGAAGATGGCACGCAACAGTTTCTCTTCCGGAGTCAGTTGGGTCTCGCCTTTCGGAGTGACCTTACCGACCAGAATGTCGCCTGCGCCAACTTCAGCACCTACGTAAACGATACCGGCTTCGTCCAGCTTGTTCAGTGCAGCTTCACCCACGTTCGGGATGTCTGCAGTGATTTCCTCTGGCCCAAGCTTGGTGTCACGTGCCACACAGGTCAGTTCCTGAATGTGGATCGTGGTGAAGCGGTCTTCTTGAACCACACGCTCGGACAGGCAGATGGAGTCTTCGAAGTTGAAGCCGTTCCATGCCATGAACGCGATGCGCATGTTCTGACCCAGCGCCAGTTCACCCATGTCGGTGGACGGGCCGTCGGCCATGATGTCGCTACGCTGAACGCGATCACCCTTGCTCACCAGCGGACGCTGGTTGATGCAGGTGTTCTGGTTCGAGCGGGTGTATTTGGTCAGGTTGTAGATGTCGACACCGGCTTCGCCAGTTTCAACTTCATCATCGGCAACACGAACCACGATACGGCTGGCATCAACGGAGTCGATCACGCCGCCACGACGAGCCACGACGCAAACGCCGGAGTCACGGGCTACGTTACGCTCCATGCCGGTACCTACCAGCGGCTTGTCGGCGCGCAGGGTTGGTACAGCTTGACGCTGCATGTTGGAACCCATCAACGCACGGTTGGCGTCATCGTGCTCCAGGAACGGGATCAGCGACGCCGCAACCGAAACTACCTGCTTCGGCGAAACGTCCATCAAGGTGACGTCTTCCGGCGCCTTGACGGTGAACTCGTTCAAGTGACGAACAGCTACCAGCTCGTCGATCAGGACTTTCTTGTCGTTCATCGTGGCCGAAGCCTGAGCGATCACGTGATCAGCTTCTTCGATGGCAGACAGGAACACGATCTCGTCGGTGACCAGAGCGTCTTTCACCACGCGGTACGGGCTTTCGAGGAAGCCGTACTGGTTGGTGCGCGCATAAGCGGCCAGGGAGTTGATCAGACCGATGTTCGGACCTTCCGGCGTTTCGATCGGGCAAACACGACCGTAGTGCGTCGGGTGTACGTCACGAACTTCGAAGCCTGCACGCTCACGGGTCAGACCGCCCGGGCCCAGTGCGGAAACACGGCGCTTGTGGGTGATCTCGGAGAGCGGGTTGTTCTGGTCCATGAACTGGGAAAGCTGGCTGGAACCGAAGAACTCTTTCACCGCCGCAGCCACTGGCTTGGCGTTGATCAGGTCTTGCGGCATCAGGCCTTCGCTTTCAGCCATCGACAGACGCTCTTTGACCGCACGCTCAACACGTACCAGGCCAACGCGGAACTGGTTCTCGGCCATTTCGCCTACGCAGCGAACACGACGGTTACCCAGGTGGTCGATGTCATCGACGATGCCTTTACCGTTACGGATGTCGACCAGAGTCTTCAGTACCGCGACGATGTCTTCCTTGCACAGCACGCCCGAACCTTCGATCTCGGTACGACCGATACGACGGTTGAACTTCATCCGGCCGACCGCAGACAGGTCATAACGCTCAGGGCTGAAGAACAGGTTGTTGAACAGGGTCTCGGCAGCGTCTTTGGTTGGCGGCTCACCAGGACGCATCATGCGATAGATCTCGACCAGCGCTTCCAATTGGTTGCTGGTGGAGTCGATCTTCAGTGTGTCGGAGATGAACGGACCGCAGTCGATGTCGTTGGTGTACAGGGTCTCGATGCGAACAACCTGGGCCTTGGCGATTTTTGCCAGGATTTCGGTGTTCAGCTCGGTGTTGCACTCAGCCAGGATTTCGCCTGTAGCCGGGTGAACGATAACCTTGGCGGTGGTGCGACCCAGGACGTAGTCCAGAGGCACTTCCAGCGACTTGATGCCGGCTTTTTCGATCTGGTTGATGTGGCGCGCAGTAATACGACGACCCGCTTCAACGATCACTTTGCCGTTTTCGTCCTGAATATCCAGAACGGCAATTTCACCACGCAGACGCGAAGCAATCAGCTCCAGGCTGAGGGTTTCATCCTTCAGGCTGAATACGTTGGTGGTGTAGAAAGCGTCCAGCACCTGCTCAGTGGTGTAACCGAGCGCACGCAGCAGTACCGAGGCCGGCAGCTTGCGACGACGGTCGATACGCACGAACACGCAGTCTTTCGGGTCGAACTCGAAGTCCAACCACGAACCGCGGTACGGAATGATCCGCGCGGAGTACAGGAGTTTACCGGAGCTGTGCGTCTTGCCGCGGTCGTGGTCGAAGAACACGCCCGGGGAACGGTGCAGCTGGGAAACAATAACACGCTCGGTACCGTTGATTACGAAGGTACCGTTTTCAGTCATCAGTGGGATTTCGCCCATGTAGACTTCTTGCTCTTTGATGTCCTTGATCGCTTTGTTCGACGATTCTTTGTCGAAAATGATCAGGCGGACTTTTACCCGCAAAGGTACGGCGTACGTAACACCGCGCAACACGCATTCTTTGACATCAAATGCCGGTTCGCCCAGGCGATAACCCACGTACTCCAGCGCAGCATTGCCGGAGTAGCTGATGATCGGGAAAACGGATTTGAAGGCCGCATGCAGGCCCACGTCGCGGAACTGATCTTTGGTCGCTCCCGCCTGCAAGAATTCACGATACGAATCCAGCTGGATAGCCAGAAGGTACGGGACATCCATGACGTCCGGCAACTTGCTAAAGTCCTTGCGGATACGTTTTTTCTCAGTATATGAGTAAGCCATCAGCGTTCCCCAGCTTGGTCACCTGCTTGTTTGGCCCCTCCGACGGGAGCAGCCAGAAAATCTTGCAAACCCCATGGTTTGCACCACCGCATCGGGTGGCTACAGCGCGTCATTGGCGGCGACCGAGTCGACAGCCAAGAACGGAAAAAGGCCGGTGGCAAGAGCCACCAGCCATCAGCCTTCAGCTTAACGCTTGGGCTGGAGACGCAAGGTCGATGCTTACTTCAGCTCGACTTTAGCGCCTGCTTCTTCCAGCACTGCCTTGGCTTTGTCAGCTGCGTCTTTCGACACTGCTTCCAGAACCTGGGCAGGAGCGCCGTCAACTACAGCCTTGGCTTCTTTCAGGCCCAGACCGGTCAGTTCACGAACTGCCTTGATCACGTTTACTTTCTTCTCGCCAGCTTCCAGCAGCATGACGTTGAATTCGGTTTGCTCTTCAGCAACAACTGCAGCAGCAGCTGGGCCAGCGGAAGCAGCGGCAGCGGAAACGCCGAATTTTTCTTCGAAAGCTTTGATCAGCTCAACAACCTGCAGAACCGACATTTCAGCTACGGCGTTGAGGATATCGTCTTGGGAGATAGACATTGCTGTATTTCCTGAATTGGGGGACGGCCTACGCGGCCATCGAAATAAACAAAAAAACGCGAGAGAAGTCGATCAGCCTTAGGCTGCGGCAGCTTCTTTTTGCTCGCGAACTGCGGCCAGAGTACGAGCCAACTTGCTGGTAGCGCCTTGAATCACGCTCATCAGCTGAGAAATAGCTTCGTTACGGGTCGGCAGTGTTGCCAGTACGTCGATTTGGTTAGCTGCGAGGAACTTGCCCTCGAACGCAGCTGCCTTGATCTCGAACTTATCCTGACCCTTGGCGAATTCCTTGAACAAACGGGCAGCAGCACCCGGGTGATCTTTGGAGAACGCAATCAGGGTCGGGCCGGTGAACACGTCGTTGAGAACACTGTATTCAGTGTCAGCAACAGCGCGCTTGAGCAGGGTGTTACGTACAACACGTACGTATACGCCAGCTTCACGAGCCTCTTTACGGAGTCCGGTCATAGCGCTTACTGTCACACCACGGGCATCAGCCACGACAGCGGACAGAGCAGCTTTGGCAGCCTCGTTGACTTCAGCGACGATGGCCTTCTTGTCTTCGAGATTAATTGCCACGGGTTTAACTCCTGCTTGTTACCGTTTCATCTGGCCGAAGCCGGATGTCGTTTTGGTGTCTGATTCGGTAAGGAACCGGGAGCACCATCTGCGTAGGCTTGAGGTTTAAGGCTTGCGCCGCCTACGGTCTTGGATAGCCCCCGCCAGGCAGGGACCCCAATTTTTTCAATTGGCGCGATCTCTCGCACCAACGTGTTTCTTATACGTCCAGCGAGCCTTGGTCGATGACCAGACCTGGGCCCATAGTGGTGCTCAGGGTAACGCGCTTGACGTAGATACCTTTCGAGGAAGCTGGCTTGATACGCTTCAGATCAGCGATCAGGGCTTCAACGTTTTCCTTCAGCTTGACGGCATCAAAGCCGACTTTGCCAACGGAGGTGTGGATGATGCCGTTTTTGTCGGTGCGATAACGAACCTGACCAGCCTTGGCGTTTTTAACCGCGGTAGCTACGTCTGGCGTTACGGTGCCGACTTTAGGGTTAGGCATCAGACCACGTGGACCGAGGATCTGACCCAACTGACCTACAACGCGCATTGCATCCGGGGAAGCAATAACTACGTCGTAGTTCAGGTCGCCGCCTTTCATTTCGGCAGCCAGGTCGTCCATGCCAACGCGATCAGCGCCGGCGGCCAGAGCAGCTTCAGCTGCCGGGCCTTGGGTGAAGACAGCAACACGTACAGTCTTGCCAGTACCGTGTGGCAGCACAGTAGCGCTACGAACGACCTGGTCGGATTTACGTGGGTCAACACCCAGGTTTACAGCAACGTCAACGGACTCGCTGAACTTGACAGTCGACAGCTCGGTCAGCAGGGCAGCGGCGTCTACAAAGTTGTAGGCCTTGCCTGCTTCGATTTTGCCGGCGATTGCCTTTTGGCGCTTGGTCAGCTTAGCCATTACACACCCTCCACGTTAAGGCCCATGCTACGAGCAGAACCGGCGATGGTACGCACGGCTGCATCCATATCAGCTGCAGTCAGATCCGCGTTTTTGGTTTTCGCGATTTCTTCC
Source organism: Pseudomonas onubensis (assembly GCF_965653655.1). Classification (NCBI taxonomy): domain Bacteria; kingdom Pseudomonadati; phylum Pseudomonadota; class Gammaproteobacteria; order Pseudomonadales; family Pseudomonadaceae; genus Pseudomonas; species Pseudomonas onubensis. Next base: position 92,096 of record NZ_CBFHAZ010000011.1, read on the forward strand.
AGCTGAGCACGAGTTACGGTGCCAACCTTAACGGTGTTAGGACGAGCGGAACCGCTAGTCAGACCAGCAGCTTTCTTCAGCAAAACCGAAGCCGGGGTCGACTTGGTTTCGAAAGTGAAGCTACGGTCGCTGTATACAGTGATGATCACTGGAGTCGGCAGACCTGGCTCAAGACCCTGAGTACGGGCGTTGAAGGCCTTGCAGAATTCCATGATGTTCACGCCGTGCTGACCCAGAGCCGGGCCGACAGGTGGACTTGGGTTGGCCTGAGCGGCCTTCACTTGCAGCTTGATGTAAGCGGTAATCTTCTTGGCCATGAGGCACTCCAATTACGGGTTCAAACGCCTCGAAAGGCTCCCCGGTTACTTGCGCGTTTATCCCAGTGACGACAAAACCCCACAGCCTAAGGCTGCGGGGTTGGGATGCTTGCTCAGCTAGACCTTCTCGACCTGGCTGAACTCCAACTCTACCGGAGTAGAGCGACCGAAAATGAGCACTGCCACTTGGATCCGGCTCTTTTCGTAGTTAACTTCTTCGACAGTGCCGTTAAAATCAGCAAACGGACCATCTGTGACACGAACAACCTCACCTGGCTCGAACAACGTCTTCGGCTTAGGCTTGTCGCTACCGTCAGCAACGCGACGCAGAATTGCTTCCGCCTCTTTGTCGGTGATCGGAGCAGGCTTATCAGCAGTACCGCCGATGAAACCCATGACACGAGGAGTGTCCTTGACCAAGTGCCAAGTACCTTCATTCATGTCCATCTGAACCAGCACGTAGCCAGGGAAGAACTTGCGTTCGCTTTTGCGCTTCTGGCCATTCCGCATTTCAACCACTTCTTCAGTGGGAACCAGAATTTCGCCGAAGCCATCTTCCATGCCTGCGAGCTTTACGCGCTCTAGCAAAGAGCGCATAACATGCTTCTCGTAACCCGAGTAAGCATGCACAACGTACCAACGCTTAGCCACGGGACACCCTTAGCCAACAATCAAGGAAACAAGCCAGCCGAGCAGGGAATCTAGCCCCCACAACAGCAACGCCATAACCAGAACAACAGCCACAACAATCAACGTGGTCTGCGTGGTTTCTTGGCGAGTCGGCCAAACGACTTTACGAATTTCAGTGCGAGCTTCCTTTACCAGGACCGCGAAAGACTTGCCTTTGGCAGTCCGCAGGCCTACAAAGGCAGCTACAGCAGCAAGGGCGAGCAAAGCGAGTACACGGTACAGGATCGGCGAAGCAGAGTAGTACTGATTGCCAACAACGCCTACGACCACCAATGCGACTACGGCGAGCCACTTGACGAGATCGAAACGAGAGCTTTGAGCTTCAGCCTTAGGAGTCATCTATGAAGATCCTGTGAAAAGAAAGCCAGACACACCACGTGAATCTGGCAGGTCAGGAGGGAATCGAACCCCCAACCTACGGTTTTGGAGACCGTCGCTCTGCCAATTGAGCTACTGACCTAAAACAAAATCAGGCCGACCATTATGCAGGCCTGAAAAAGACTTTACAACAACCAACCCCACTAGACCTGAAATCACTTGGCAACAAGGCCAAATGCGACACCAACAAGCCGAGGCAGCTGTTAAAACAAAGGCAGATATTTTCATATCTGCCTTGTTATATGGAGCTCTTGAGCGGATTTGAACCGCTGACCTCACCCTTACCAAGGGTGTGCTCTACCAACTGAGCTACAAGAGCAAAACACATTGCACAACCTGCAAACTTGGAGCGGGTAGCGGGAATCGAACCCGCATCATCAGCTTGGAAGGCTGAGGTTCTACCACTAAACTATACCCGCGGAGCTTGCAGCTCACGCTAAAAATGGTGGAGGGGGAAGGATTCGAACCTTCGAAGTCGTAGACGTCAGATTTACAGTCTGATCCCTTTGGCCGCTCGGGAACCCCTCCTAAGCGAGCCGGCATTCTACATCACGCCGGCCTTCTGTCAAGCATTTTCTCATTAAAAATATGAGGTTAGCTGCGTTGACCTTCGCTTCACCTTGTAGACCGTAAAGGTCTTCACTGCGAAGCGGGCGCCATTCTATGCAAACTATTCGACAGTTGCAACGCCTTCGCACAACATTATTTTATGTTTTAACTCATTGAATTCCTTAGCAAGGTTTTCAAACGGCAGATCGTCGGCCAGCCTCCTGCTTTCAGGGGCGACACGAAGCCAATAGCCGGAGGCATCAGGCGTATTGAGCAGCTGCACTTTGGCCTTTATATCCAGGCTTATGAGGCGCTGCTCGACCGACAGCGCCTGGCGCTGATCAGCAAAGCCACCGATGTATAAACAGGTATTTTGTACGTCAGGCGCCTTTGCCCGGTCACGCCGGGCCATGGGGCCAGAGGACTCACTCAATAAGCGAATATCCTGTTGAGAGCCCTTGTAAAGGCTCAGAGGCGTTACATCTTTAGCACGCAAAGGGGCTTCCTGTTGATGCCAGATGTAATAGAAGGCATTGAGAACGAGCAAAAGCAGAAACAGCCAACGCATAAATACCTCAGGACAAAGGGCACGCCATCGCCAGGCCAACAAACACCAGATCAGGAACGAAACGAGCCTGGGGCACAGCATCAGAGACGAGGTCCGCATCTCCACCAGTCAGGAAGACGGTGAAATTATCCCCCCAATAGCTTCGAGCCAATTCGAGCTGGGTCAAGACGAACCCCCTGAGCATCAGCGTGCAACCTCGCTCAACGGCCTCAACGGTTGTGCGCCCTGGCGAGAGGCGCGCCAAGGCCTGCTCTGCCGCAATATCGTCATAGCGGATCTTGCGCGTGTGCGTTCGCAACTGGCTGCGCATGAGCGGCATCCCTGGGCAAATGAATCCGCCAAGATGTTCACCATCAGCAGCAATAAAGTCCGCAGTGGCTGCGGTACCGAAATCGAGCACCAGGCACGCACCTGATGCCAACTTGAAACCGCCCAGCATTGCCAACCAACGATCCAGCCCAAGGCGCTCAAACTCTTCGTAGCCGTTACGTACACCCGCCGCCTCTCTCGCTGAGGCAGCACAAGACACAACAACCCCAAATGCCCCCTGCAATGCCTCAACCAACTGCCCGGTCTCCTCGGAGGCCCGAACACTTACCAGGCGACAGCGCGTCAATGAGAGTCCCGGAATCGCCATCAACCCCTCAATCAACTCAAGGTCCGAGCCGACGACGCCCTCAGCGTACGCCTTGGCCGCAGGCGAATCGAGCACACGCCACTTGATAAAACTATTCCCACAGTCGAGCTCAAGAATCATCACGCAACCTCAGGCTTAGCTCACCACCGCTGTATGTTTTTTCGACACCCGCGACACTTAGCCGCAACGCGCCCTGGTGATCAACACCCAGCACTACACCATCAATCTGGTTAACACCTGCGATAAGAGATACGGCCTTACCCTGCCACAAATGATTTCGCTCCCACTCTTCCTGAAGCGCTGCAAAACCGGAAGTCTTATGTCGCTCCAGGTGACTTTGCAGTTGCAGCCCAAGCCGTGCTACCAAGTGATTACGGTCGACAGGAGAACCCGTCTCCAACTGCGCCGACGTCCACTGCTGATCGACCTCTGCAGCCTTCTGCATATTTACGTTGATCCCTACACCGAGGACAACGTGGCAAACATCGGCGGGATCTCCGACCAACTCCAACAAGATACCGGCAATTTTTTTCTGCCCGACCAGGACGTCGTTCGGCCACTTCAATGCGGCACCCTGGACACCCAGCTCACGCAGAGCCTGCATGACCGCCAATCCGACGACAAGACTAAGCCCCTCCAACTGCCTTAACCCGCCGTCAATGCGCAATACGAGGCTGTAATACAGGTTCTGAGCGAACGGACTGACCCACTTACGACCTCGCCTGCCCCTTCCCGCCGTTTGCTGCTCCGCAAGCACCAGAAATGGAGCCGCGCGACCAGCGTCGACGAGGCGCAAAGCCTCGGCATTCGTGGAGTCTATGGAGTCAGAGATGTAAACAGGCCACGCCAAAGCAGGAGCATGCTCTTGAATTTCTTCAGCATTCAAGAACACCAATGGAGATGCTAGCTGGTAGCCCCTGCCGCGAACTTTATGAATGGGCAGGTTCAATTCAGACTCCAGATGCTGGAGCTGCTTCCAGACAGCACTGCGGCTGACACCCAGGGCAGCGCCCAGCGCCTCTCCGGAGTGGAATCGACCATCTTTCAGAAGTGTTAACAACGTCAGCATGCAAGCATCGCCTCACAATGAGGCACGCATGATAGCCATGCGCAAGGTCATTGCATAGAAAGGACAGGATATAGCACTGGAGACAGCTGCAAAGCAGGCCTACGTGGCTTCTCAACCTGGACGCGCTGTGATTAACGCCACTCGTGAGCGAGATTTACGGCTGGACGACCGCCCAAAACAAAACCCCATCTGCTTTCGCAAATGGGGTTTCGGAATTTAATCTTGACGATGACCTACTCTCACATGGGGAAACCCCACACTACCATCGGCGATGCATCGTTTCACTACTGAGTTCGGGATGGGATCAGGTGGTTCCAATGCTCTATGGTC
>NZ_CBFHAZ010000012.1:0-94974 GCF_965653655.1 Pseudomonas onubensis
CTCGCGAATGCGGCGTGTCAGTCAACGCAAATATTGACTGATCCACCGCATTCGCGAGCAAGCCCGCTCCCACATGGGTTGTGTGGTGTTCTTTAATCAGGCGACCTGTTTGGCCTGTTCACGCTCGGCGACCAGCTGGCGGGTCAGTGGGATCAGTTGCTTGCCGTAGTCGATCGCATCATTGAGCGGGTCGAACCCGCGTATCAGGAAGGTGGTGATGCCCAAGTCGTAGTAGTCCAGCAACGCCTCCGCGACTTGTTCGGCGGTGCCGACCAATGATGTGGAGTTGCCCTGCGCCCCGAGCAACCCGGCAATCCCGGTCCACAGGCGCTTGTCCAACCGCGAGCCCTGCGCTGCCGCTGCCAGCAAGCGGCGCGAGCCTTCGTTGGGTGGTTCGCGGCGCACAAAACCCTGCTTTTCGGCCAGTGCCGTCGCCTGTTGCAAGATGGTCTCGGCACGCGCCCAGGCCAATTCCTCGGTTTGCGCAAGGATCGGCCGCAACGACAAGCTGAAGCGAATCGTGCGCCCATGCTTGGCCGCCTCTGCACGCACCTGGGTCACCACTTCGCGCACCTGCTCGTAGGTTTCACCCCACAGCGCATACACGTCGGCATGCTTGCCGGCCACCGCAATCGCGGCCGCTGAAGAACCGCCGAAGTACAGCGGGATATGCGGCTGCTGCGGCGATTTCACCGTCGAGTGCGCGCCTACGACCTGGTAGTAGGTGCCGCTGAAGTCGAAGGGTTGCTCGCTGGTCCATTCCTGGCGCACCACGCTCAGGTATTCGTCGGTACGTGCGTAGCGCTCGTCCTTGCCGATATGGCTGCCATCGGCGCGCAGTTCACGGTCATCGCCGCCGGTGATGATATGCACGGCCGTGCGCCCGCCGTTGAACACGTCCAGGGTCGCGAACTGGCGTGCGGCCAAGGTCGGCTGGGCAAAACCTGGGCGATGGGCGATCAGGAACTGCAGTTTTTGGGTCACGCTGGCGGCATGCGCGGCGATCAGCGTGCTGTCCGGGCTGTTGGAATGAAACGCCACTAGCGCGCGGTCGAAACCTGCTTCTTCGTGGGCGCGGGCCACGGTTTCGACGTAGTCCGGTTGCAGGGTAGGGCCGCTACGCGGGTGAATCTCGGAAGCGTGATGGCCGCCGATATAACCGATAAATTCGATGCTCATGGTCTGTCCTTGTCGATTGCGCGATTAACACCTCCTCCGGGCGTGGGGTCGGTCACTCGGGTCAAAAGTAAGGGCAGTGGCGGGGTCTGTAAAATGCCTGTTGGTTCTAACCTAATTATTAAAAATTTGAATTATTGTTTGCTAAGGTTATTAGCATAATGCATTCATCTAAAACGGCTACACGCTCAACCGAATCTCGGCACACAAGCCGCCCTCGACCCGATTACTCAAGGTCAGCGAGCCGCCGATCGCCACCGCCAGTTGCTGGGCAATCGCCAACCCCAGCCCGGTACCGCCGGTGCCGCGATTGCGTGAGCTTTCCACGCGGTAGAACGGCTGCATGACCTGCGCCAGTTCGTCTTCGGCAATCCCCGGGCCTGGGTCCAACACCTTGATCGACAGTTCGCCCTTGGCTGTCGAACTGACTTCCAGCTCGGCGCTGCCGGCGAATTTAAGGGCGTTGTCCACCAGGTTCACCAACACGCGGCGCAGCGCGTGGGGGCGGGTGTCGAGGATCATCGCGCTTTTGCCGTGCAGGCTGACGTGCTTTTGCATGTCCTGATAGTCAAACACCAGGCTGTCGAGAAAGGCGTCCAGGTCAATGCGGTGGCTGGCTTCGGTGGCGCCGTGAACGCTGCGCGCATACGCCACGCCCTCACGTACCAGGTGCTCCATTTCGCTGAGGTCGTTCCACAGTTTGTCGCGGTCGGCACTGTCATCCATAAACTCGGCGCGCAGTTTCATGCGGGTGATCGGCGTTTGCAGGTCATGGGAAATCGCGGCGAGGATCTGCATGCGTTCCTTGAGGTATTCGGCAATGCGCTGTTGCATGGCATTGAACGCCGCGGCGGCATGCGCGACTTCACTCGGGCCGCTTTCGTCCAGGGGCGTGGGGTGGGCGTTCGGGTCGAGGGTTTCGACTGCACGCGCCAGGCGCGTCAGCGGGCGCACGGCCAGACGCACTGCGACCCAGGTGCAGCCAAGCAGCAGCGCCAGTTGCAGCACCAGCACCACCGGCAACCAATAGGCCACGGGCAGGGCGGCGGGGCGTACATCGAGGGTGATCGGGTTGCCATCGGCCAGGGTCAGGTGTACCTGGAAGTGTTTCTGGATGCCGGGGATTTCGCGGAAGGTCAGGGCGTAATGCTCGCCCAGCGCGTCCGCAATCGAGGTGGCCGCCATGGGCACGTCGTTGCTGCTCATCGGTTCACCGGCCTCGCCTGCGTTGAGCAAGTACCGATAATTCTGCCGGTCGAGACGCGCCAGCCAATCGGCGCGCTCGTTGGCGGGCAGGCGGTCGAGGATGGCCACCGAGGTGGACACATCGTTTTCCAGGTTGCCGAGCATCACCGTGCGCGCACTGATATAGCGCTCGTAGAATTGCGCACTGAACGACAACCCATGGGCACACACCAGGCTGATCAGAAAAATCAGCGACAGCTGGGACGCCAGTGTGCGCGGCCAACCGAACCGCCATGGCTTCATTGCTCGGCCCCGAGGATTTGCACCGCCAGTGAAAACACATAACCCTCACTGCGCACGGTCTTGATATAGGCCGGTTCGCGGGCATCATCCAGCAGGCGTTGGCGCAAGCGGCTCACCAGCAGGTCGATGGAGCGATCGTACAGGTCGGCGTCACGCCCCTGGGTCAGGTTCAGCAATTGGTCGCGGTTGAGCACGCGCTGCGGGTGGTCGAGAAACACCCGCAACAGGCGGTATTCGGCGCCGCTGAGGGCCACCAGGGTGTCGTCCTCGTCGAGCAGGTGGCGGGCGGTGGTGTCCAGGCGCCAGCGACCAAAGCGAATCAGCCGCCCGGTTTCACTCACCACAAGGTTTGGCGGCAGCATGCGGGTGCGCCGCAGTACGGCAGTGATGCGTGCAAGCAATTCACGCGCGGCGAACGGCTTGACCAGGTAATCATCGGCGCCCATTTCCAGGCCGATGATGCGGTCGGTTTCGTCGTTACGCGCCGTGAGCATCAGCACCGGCGTGGTTTTGTGCTTGCCCACCCGCAGTTCGCGGCACAGCTGCAAGCCGTCATCGCCGGGCATCATGATATCCAGCACGATCAGGTCCACGGGCGTGGTGTCGAGGAAGCTGCGCATCTGGCGGCCATCGGCAACCACGGTGGTGCGCATGCCGTTTTTCTTCAGGTAATTGCCCACCAGTTCGCGGATTTCCCGGTCGTCATCGACGATCAGGATGTGATCGACATGATCCATGCTGCCTTCCTCGTTAAATGCTCTTGGGCCGCAGTCTAGCCATCGCCGCAGGCTTTGCCTTGTGCCCTTTGTATTGCAGTGTATCTGGCGCTAACGAGATACACAGCGAAGCAAAAATCAGTGGCGCACGGCCTTGAGCAACAGCGCCTCGAACACCCGCTGGGCACGCGGTTCGTCCGTGTGGGCGACATTAAAGCGCATCGAATTAAGGTGTGCCGGGTCGTAGCCGAACAGCGCGCCCGGCGCCAACACCAGGCTGCGTTTCAGCGCGTCCTGGGCCAGCAGTTCACCGTTTACGCCCTTGGGCAGGCGCGCCCAGATAAACATCCCGCCTTCATAAGCCATCGGCAACTCGCAGCCGCAGCGCTTGAGCCATTGCTCGACGCGCCCGCCAGACTCCATCAACCGCTGCACCATACGCTTGCGGTGCTTGGCGTAGCTGCCTTCGCTGAGCATGCGGTAGACGATCTGTTCGAACAGCTCCGAGGTCACGCCGCCGCTCATCAGCTTCATATTGGTGAGGTTGGCGGCCAATTGCGGCGCGGCCACCACGTAGCTGACGCGGGTATTGGCGCTGAGGATCTTGGAAAACCCGGAAAGGTAGGTGACCTGATCCAGCCCGGCGAGGGCGGCCAGGCGCGGCGGCGGGTTGGGGTGCAGGTCGCCGTAGAGGTCGTCCTCGACGATATGGCAATGGTACTGCTGGGTCAGTTGTAGCAGGCGAAACGCCTGGCCGGGGCTGAAGGAATGGCCGGTGGGGTTATGCAGCACGCTGGTGGTCAGGTACAGGCTGGGGCGGTGCTCGGCCAGCAGTTGTTCGAGCGCGGCAAAATCAAAGCCGTCGGGGCGCCGCTCGATGGTCACCACTTTGACCCCGTGCAGGGCCAGGTTGGCGTGGAAGTTGAAGTAGCACGGCGCGTCCAGCAGCACCGTGTCGCCAGGGCGGGCGAGCAGGCGCATAAGCATGTCCAGGCCCTGCACGGTGTTGGGCGTGGTGATGATCTGTTCCACCGGCACCGACAGGCCTTCGCCGTGCAGCTTCTGTTGCAGGGCCTGGCGCAACGGCAGCAGCCCGGCCGGCGTGCCCAGGCCGGCGATGCGCAGTGACGGCGCGCGTACCACGCTGCGCATCGTTTGGCGGATGGCCTCGCCGTTCAACCAGTCCTCCGGCAAGTGCCCGCCACCGGGGCGCAGCTCGCCGCTGGCGGTGACCAGCGGTCGGCGCAGCACGCTGAGCAGGTCCTGGGGCAGCAGGTCGACCCAGGTTGCGGCGGCCGGGCGTGCGGTTTCCATCGCCACAAAATAACCGCGGCCTTGGCTGGAGGTCAGCAGATGGCGCCCGCGCAGGCGGTCCAGCGCTTCGTTGAGGGTGAATTTGCTGACCCCCAGGGTCTGGGTCAGTTCGCGCACCGACGGCAACTTGCTGCCGGGTGCCCATTCACCGCCTTCAATGGCCTGGCTGAAGGCGTCGACGATCTGCTGCACCTTAGGCGTGCCGTCCACAAACGCGATGGCGGATACAAACATAAACCTTCCTTGTCTTTGCCGGTGCTTTTACCGGTGAAGTTAGGCCGGATTAGGCATCACTTTACCTGCCTTGTGCAATGACGCTGCCCTAGACTGCGCGCCATCTCGCCGGAAGCTGGCGACGTTTCTTACACGCGAGCAATGGATTTCGCATTCTCATGAAGACTTATATGTGCGCACCCTGCGGTTTTATGTACGTAGAAGAATTGGGTATTCCGGAGGACGGAATCCCGGCAGGCACCCCTTGGGAAGAGGTGCCGGAAGACTGGACATGCCCTGACTGCGGCGTGACCAAGGCCGACTTTATGGCCATTGAACTCTAATCTCCATCAACGAAAGGAATCGCTCCATGGAAAGCAAACTGATCAACCCCACCGTGCCGTTCTGCACCGGCGTGGCGCACCAGAAATACCTCGGCGCCGAAAAAGGCCTGCAAACCGCTATCGAAGGCGACTGCACCCACTGGTACATCGACGGCAGCCTGTTCGGCGAGATGGTCGACGACTGGACCGATGCGCGCATTGAAGCCCTGCAGGCGCAAATCGCCGCCACCGGCGTAAAGCCGATCTTCCACGGCAACTTCAAGGCGCCGCTGGGCAGTGATGTCGAGGCGTTCCGCATGGCGGCGGTGGACTACGTGAAAAAAGAGATTGATATCGCCAGCCGCCTCGGCGCGCCGTTGATCATTCACGGCGGCTGCATCGTCGAGCCGAAAATGGTGCTGATGGCCAAGAAGGTTGCGCTGGAGCACTACCTCAAGTCAGTGCAGGAACTGGCGAGGTACGCCGAGGCCAAGGGCACGGATATCTACCTGGAGAACCTGTCCAACTACGTCAACTACCGGCCGTTCCACTACATCTTCACCCACGAAGCTGAATACGCCTTTGTGTTCGAGCGCCTGCAGGCCCATGGCAACGTGTACTTCTTCCTGGATGCGGGCCACGCCAACATCGAGAACGGCCTGCCGGCCGAAGTGGTGCGCAAGTATCACCACTTGATCAAAGGCATCTCCTTCAGCAACAACAATGGCGTGCAGGATCAGCACTTCGGCATTCATGACGGCAACTGTGATTACGCCGATGTGGTGCAGGCCATCGTTGAAACCAACTGGAAGGGCCTGGTGGCGTTCGAAACCCGCAACCAGACCGCCAAGGCTGCCCTGGCCGACCTGGCGCTGATGTACCGCGAATCCCTGACCACTGAAATTGCCGTCGCCTGACAGGCCCAGGGGCGCGTGCTTTAAGCGCGCCCCGTTGTCGTTTTTATCAATCCAAGGTTCCGGCCCCATGACAAGTGCGTTAACGCTGTCTTCGTTTCTCTACTTCCTGCTGTTTTGCGCCACCATGACCTTCAGCCCCGGCCCCATGACCCTGTTGCTGTTGAGCCTGGGGTTGAAGGACGGCTTGCGCAGTTCGATCCCGGCGCAGATCGGCGCCAGTGTGTCCTACCTGATTTCCATCCTGATCTTTGCCGTAGGCTTTTCGGAATTGATCAAGGGCAACCTCGCCATTACCCAGACCATCCAGTTTGTCGGCGTGGCCTATATTCTGTACCTGGCCTACAAGCAGTGGACCAGCAGCGGTGTGTCGATCAACCAGGGCGGCGCCGTGGAAGGCTCGCGCAGCCTGTTCGGCAAGGGTCTGCTCACCGGGTTTTCCAACCCCAAGACCATCATCATGTTCAGCGCCGTGTTCCCGCAGTTTGCCGGTGCAGGCGAACACAGCTCGGCGGCGGATATCGCCATTCTCGGGCTGACGTTTCTGACCCTGCAGTTTGCCAGCGGCTGCCTGTACTGTTATTTCGGCCAGCGCATCAAGCACGTGCTGGAAAACCCCAAGCGCCGTGTGCTGTTGCAACGGATCACGGCGGTGCTGCTATTGGGCGTTGCATTGATGCTGGCGCGCGGGTTTTCGCACTGAAGTATTAGCTGGTAAGCAGTAGTGGCGCTTTGACGTTGCCCTGATAGACTCCAGGCACTCATCCAGGATTGCACCCCACCATGCCAGCCGTCGGAGGAAATGGACTTCCGCTCGCTTCGCGCCTGTTCAAATCGCGGCTCTTGGGGCTGACGCTGGGTTTTGTCTGCGTGGTATTTGGCATGTACCCCTTGCACCCGTCGCTGTGGGTGTGGGCCTGGATGCTGATTAACGCCTTTGCCTGGCCGCACCTGGCCTACCAGTGGTCGCGCCGCGCGAGCAACTCACTGCGCAGCGAACGGCGTAATTTACTCTTCGATTCGTTCTGCGGCGGCTTCTGGGTCGGTGCCATGCACTTCAACCCGTTGCCCAGCGTGACCACGCTGTCGATGATGACCATGAACAACGTCGCCATCGGCGGGCCGCGCTTTATGCTCGCCGGCTGGGTGGCGCAAGGGCTGGGCATCGGCGCCGCGCTGTTGGTGTTCGCGCCGGCGTTTATCGCGGTGACCAGCGCGGCGCAGCTGTACGCGTGCCTGCCGATCCTGATGCTCTATCCCCTGGCGCTGGGCTGGATCTGCTACCGCCAGGCCGTGACCCTGGCCCGCCATAAACGCGAGTTGCTGGCTTTGAGCCGCACCGATAGCCTGTCCGGCCTGCTCAATCACGGTGCCTGGAAGGACCATCTGGAAATCGAGTTCCAGCGTTGCCGCCGTGAACAGGTGGGCGCGGCCATTGCGCTGATCGACATCGACCATTTCAAGACCATCAACGACACTTACGGGCATGTCACCGGCGACATCGTGCTGCGCCAACTCAGCAAGGTGTTGCGCCAGAACCTGCGCGCGTCCGACCTGGCCGGGCGTTATGGCGGCGACGAGTTCTGCGTGATTTTGCCGGGCATGCCGCTCAATCGAGCCACCGAAGTGATGGACGCTTTGCGTGACCGCTTCAGTGCATTGGCCTATGCGCAAGACCCGACCCTGCGTGCCAGCTTGAGCATTGGCCTGGCGCCGTACCAGCCGGCGCACGCCGATTCCACCAGTTGGCTCAACGACGCCGACCAGGCGCTGTATGAAGCCAAAAGCAGTGGCCGCAACCGCGTCAGCTCGGTGCAAGGCAGTTGGTTGCGCTCGGTTTAGTGGGGTAGGGTAGCGCTGCACCTCCCCACAACAACAAGGATCGGTCCATGCTTTTCACCTTCTCCCGTACCCTTCTGGCCGCCACCCTGGCCCTGACCTTCGCCGTGCCGGCCTACAGCGCCGAACCCCACAAGCAAATCCAGGCGGATGCCGAACAGTACAAGGCCGAGGCCCTGAAACTGCTCGAGCGCCTGGTGAATATCGACTCGGGCTCCGGCTACGAGCCGGGCCTGACCCAAGTGCGCGATATCGCCGTGGATGAACTCAAACAGCTCGGTTTCAGCATTGAACTGGTGCCGGACAAAGCGGCCAACAACAGCCATGTGATCGCCACCCTCAAGGGCACCGGCAAAGCCAAGATCCTGCTGATGGCGCACATGGACACCGTATTCAAGGAAGGCTCGGCCGCCGAGCGCCCGTTTCATATCAAGGATGGCCGCGCCTACGGCCCCGGCGTGATGGATGACAAGGGCGGCATCGTCGCCGGCATCTACGCGCTCAAAGTCCTGAAAAACCAGGGTTTCAAGGACTACGCGCAAATCACCTTCCTGCTCGACGCCAGCGAAGAAACCGGCTCTGACGCCGCCTCCGAGCTGATCCGCAAAACCGCCAAGGCCAACGACGTAACCTTGAACCTGGAACCCGGCCGCCCAGCCGACGGCCTGGTGGTATGGCGCAAAGGCAGCGCCACTGCGGTGGTCGAAGTCAAAGGCAAAGCCGCCCACGCCGGCGTTGCCCCCGAACTGGGCCGCAACGCCGCCATGGAAGCTGCGCACCAGATCCTGCAGTTGGGCAAACTCGGCGATGAAGAGAAGAAAACCACCATCAACTTCACCGTGATCAAGGCCGGCGACCGCACCAACGTCATCCCCGACCAAGCCACCGCCAAAGCCGACGTGCGCGCGGCACTGCCGGAAGAATTTGATCGGATCGAAAAAGACCTGGCGCGGGTGTCTGCCAACAAGCTGATCCCGGACACCGAAGTGAAGACCAGCCTGCTGCGCGGCCTGCCGCCGATGCCACAGACGCCGGAGTCGGACAAATTGGTCGCGATTGCCCAAAGCATCTACGGCGAACTGGGCCGCAAACTGACTATTGAAGGCAGCGGCGGGGCCGCAGATGCGAGCTTGTCGGCCGGGGTCGGGACGCCAACGTTGGATGGGTTTGGGATTGTCGGCGGGAATATCCATACGCCGGAGGAATATGCCGAGGTGGAGAGTGTGGCGCCACGGGTTTATTTGTTGAGTCGGATGATTATGGAGTTGTCGAAGCGGTGAGAGGTTCGCAGGGCTCACTCAATAGGTGGGCCTTCCTGTTCGCAAACTTATTATTTGGGTGAGCAGGCTTGTTGTTGTGAGCAGGCTTGTTGTGGCGAGCAGGCTTGCCCTGCGTTGGGCTGCGCAGCAGCCCCAAAACAGACGACACTGGTTTACGCGGGTATCTCGTTTTTTGCTCCTATTGGGGCTGCTTCGCAGCCCAACGCAGGGCAAGCCTGCTCGCCACAGTGGTGGGGGTGTTTCAGTGGTGTAGGTGGTGTTTTCACCATGTTGATGGGTCTTCAAGGCTGGCTTTTTGGAGGTCGTCTTTCCACCACGCATTCGTCATCCTGTAGATGTCCTCGAAGAAACCTCTTGGATCCTCCATATCGCTCCATCCCCAAGGTAGAGAACAGTAAAAACCAGGAGCCTGGCTCAAAGCTTGCGAAAAATCATAAGTTTCGTCTTCAAGTGCATCGCCTAAAGTGTCGACCAGGAGTTTTCGATGCCGATAATTCAAGTCTGTACTTTTGTCTATAATGTACTTTTTGATGAGTTTTTCTCTGTCGCGTTTATGATTGATGTTGTAGGTTGAAAATATTTCACCTAGCGTTTCTTCACGATCATAGATATCGAAGGGTGAAAGGAAGTGTCGAAATTTTGGCTGGTAGGGCTTGTTTAGAAAAGGGTGTTTTAGCATTGGTCGTCACTCACGGGAAATAGGGTATAGAGTTTTTTGGTTTCACGGTCGAATTTTGCAACGATGGTATTCATGTCATCATCATATACTGGGTTGGTCAGATCCTCTGGGTTAGGAATGTAGCCTTCTCCACAGCCTTGCAGTTCTATGCGGACGATGGGGTTTCCGTAGTAATCCTCTTCAGTGAAAGGCTCCAGTTTGCGGGCTGTTCTTGTGGTGACCTCATTCAGCGCTGCAAGTTGCATTTTGTGGCTTTTGAATTTAGTACTTAGTTGCATAGGTTGGTTTTGCCTTTGGGTTGGGTTTAGTGGGTGCCGTCTTGTATCGGTTTAGCTGAGAGCGCTTCGCTCATGTAGCTTTTTAGGCGTTCGAGCAGCACCATCATGAAGGCTCTTTTGTCAAATATTTCATCTTCGAAGTAGGTATCGAATAAGTAAAAAACAGATTCGAAATTTTCGTCGGTAGAGAGGAAGTGCTCAAGGGTATCGATAAACCATTGTTGCTCGTCTTCTCTGTAGGAGAAAAATTCTGATTTGGTCAATGCATCGAAAAGCTCTGCAAGCTCTTTTGGGTTGTTGATGTTTTTGGAAACTATAATTTCTTCTCTGTCTAGATCTTTAGTGTTTTCTATACAATAAGTGAACAATAGGCCTCGAAGGATTTCCAAGTCTGGTTTTTTGTTCATTTGTCAAACTCCGTATAAGCAGTGATGGGTTTTCCATCTGTGTTTAGATGTACGATTGCTTTGGTTTGTTTTCCATATTCCAGTCCCTCTCTTTTATATCCTTCTCCGATTGTTTTGCCCATGTTCATTGCTTTAGGCGCTCGGGACCGGCCGTTAAGTTTGAAGATTAAAATCGCTCGATCAATAGCGTTCAATTGATCTCTATGGCTCAGGAAGCGTGTGGCGGCGCTTGGAGGCCGAGGTTGTCCTGCGTTCCTCCCTCTATCGAACGTTTCAATTTCCCCAGTGGTAGGGTTTCTAGCTGTAATCACTCGCTCAAGTTGAGATTCGAGTAACGTTTGAGCACCGTGTTTTTCCAAGAAGTGCGCCCCTGGGATTGACCTTTCCAGCTCTGATAAGCGCCGGTGAGCGTTGGCCTCTCCAAGCTCATTAATGCGTGCTTGTCGCTGTGCGCGTGCCAGTTGCGGTAAAGCGGGTTCGCCGTGCTCAACCCCTGCTATCGGATTTTGAGCAGAATTGTTTGGCTTGCATCCATCCGTTCCGGGACAGGTATTCAAGCCTAGCGGATCCACCCATCCAGTAGGATTAGGCACATACCGGTAAGCATTAATCCCACCCGCCAGCTTCACCGGGTCCGGCGTCAGGTAACGACCAATATCTGGATTGTAGTAGCGATGGCGGTTGTAGTGCAGCCCGCTTTCGGCATCAAAATATTGGCCTTGGAAGCGCAAAGGGTTGTCGACTTTTCTGACGTCCAGGCGGGCGATTTCACCGTAGGCGCGGTAGTGTGCGGACCAGACGATTTCGCCTTCGGGGTTTGTCAGTTCCTGTGGCGTGCCTAGGTGGTCGAGTTGGTAGTGGAAGGGCTTTGTTTCTTGTGGGCCAAAACCTTCCAGCAGTGCCAACGGGCGAAAACTGTCTGGCTCGTAGATATAGCTGCGGTGCCGATCGGCATGGTGTTCAGCTACCAGCTTGTCTCCCTGCCAGAAAAACTCCGTGGTTTTTCCATCCACCGTCTTGCTGATCCGCCGACCAAACGGGTCATAGCGATAGCTGGCTGTTTGCCCGTTCGGTTGTGTGATCCCAATCAACCGATGCTGGCAGTCGTAGCGGTATTCCGTAACGAGCTGATGACCCTTGCCACGCCGTTGGCGGATCAAATTGCCGAAGGCGTCGTAGTCGTAATGATGATCGCCCTGGATCATCAACCGATTCCCCGCCACGATGTCCGGGCCGGGGCGGTCTTGCATGAGCAGGTTGCCGGCCGGGTCGTGGCCGAAGCGTTCTTTTACGTCTTGCGAATGATCGGCGCGGGTCAGGCGGGCGAGGGGGTCGTAGTGGTAGTGGTGTTCGCCTTTGCGGGTGTCGAGCAGGCGGGTGAGGGTGCCGCTTTTGTCGTAGTCGTATTGGCGTTGGTAAAGGGTGTGTTGCTGTTGGCTGACGGCGTGGGCGTGCAGGCGGTTTTGGTCGTCGTAGTGGTAGTGGCTGAGGAGCTGGCCTTGTTGGCGTTGGTGTTCGCGGCCGGTTTTGAACAGGTGCGAGGTGAGGGTTTCACCGTTCAGTTCGACGGTGGAAAGGTGGCCGCCTTTGTCGTGGTTGAACACCAGCCGGTTATTGTCGGGTAGGCGTAGATGGTGCAATTGCCCGCAGGCGTCGTAGCCGTAGCGCAGGGTGCCCCAGCCCTGGTGTTCGGCGGTGAGGCGGTTTTGTGGGTCGTACTCGTAGGCCAGCGCCCAATGGCCGTCGTCGACGCTGAGGAGATTGCCTTGGCGGTCGTAGGCATAGTCGACAATATTGCCGTCCGGCAGGGTTTTTCTTACGAGGCGCCCGGCGTGGTCTCGCGCGTAGTGGGTTACGAGCTGACTGCCGTCGTCGCCGTGTTCGGTTTTTTCCGTCAGGTTGCCGTTGAGGTCATACACGTAAGCCGTGCGCTGGCCGTCAAAGCCGATTTCCTGCTGGATCAGGCCGTTGGGATGGTAATCGAGCCGGTAGGTTTCGCCTGCCTCGTTTTCGATCGAGGTCAGCAGCAGGCGCGCATTGTCGTAGCGGTATTTAACCTGGCTGCCATTGGCGTTGATACGGCGGCTGATCAGGTGCAGGCCGTCGGCGTATTCGTAGCGAGTGACGTGGCCGAGTTCGTCGTGTTCGGCGGTGATTTTTCCGTAGGCGTTGTAGCTGTATTCGCGCGTTGCGCCGCCTGGCTGGGTTAGTTTTCGCAGGCGCCCGGCAGCGTCCCATTGGTACTGCGTGAGCTTGCCGAGTTCATCTTCACGGGTGATCTGACGACCTAGATCGTCATAGCGATAACGCTTGCTACCCCCATTGGGCAGCAGCTCTTCAAGCAACTGCCCCCGCTCATTCCATACCAGCCGATGGCAACTGTTATCGGGAAACCAAACCCCCGTCAGCTGCCCATATTTGTTGTAGCTGTAGTCCGTAATATTGCCGTCAGGATCGGTCTTGCGAATGACGTCGCCCTGATCGTTACGCTCATACTTCCAAACAGCCTCACCACGGCGTACCACGCGCACGAAACCGTTGTCATGCTCGTAGGACGTCGGCTCATCGTCCCCCGGAAACAGCGCCACCAAGCGTCCGGCTTCGTCGTACTGATACCCCGTCACCGCCCCAAGCGGGTCCTGCTCGACCGTCAGCCGGCCCTTGTCGTCATAGGATTTGAAGTGTTCAGCACCGTCAGGATCAATCCGTTGCACCAGTCGCGCACGGTCATCGTGGACATACACTTCCCGGCTGCCATCAGCGTTATGCACCGTGACACGGCCGTCATCGCCCCAGGCATACCGCGTATCCATCTGCGAAAAGCTGGCCCAATGCCGAACACACCGCGAAGCCTTACCAGCCCCATCCCACTCCCAAAAGAAGCTCGCGCCACCGGCCAGCTGCCGCTCAAGAATGACGTGCTGCTCGTCGTACCGATAAACCTCGCTTTCACCTACAGCATTGGTCGCAGAAACCAGTCGGCCAAGTTCGTCATAGGCGTAGGAAACAACTTTCTGCTCGGTGACCCATTCAAACGGCTCATGCCCCTTGGCCCGATGAACCTGATAGTCCACCGCCACAATGCGGCCCAGCTCATAACGCAAAAACAGCGAGCGCCCCACACCGTTATCCAGCCGCTCAACCCGCCCCAAACGATCGTGAAAAACCCGCAGCCGATTGTCATACGCATCGCTGATGGCGCTCAGCACACCGTCTTGAAAGTGGTAGAAACGCGACCCCTGAGCCAGCACCAGTTCATCGGGCAAGTCGCCCAAATAGATCGCCGCTTCAGCCAAGCTATTGGTAATCGCCGGTCGAGCAGCGGTAGGCACAGGAAACTCAGTACGGCGGTTCTCATGATCCGTCCACACCACCGAATCACCCGAAACCACCAACCGCTGCGCCAGCGAATGGCTCCAGCCAAACCCCAACCCGCCATCCACTTCCACCGCACTGGTGCGATACAACCGTGTCCACTCAAACGGCAAAATCCCGTCCAGCGTGCCATCAGTGAGGGTCAGCAATTCCTCGCCGGTGACCATCGAAACGGGGCAACCATTGGTAACGGTTTTGTCCGCCGCAGCTGCCGCATCGCCATTGGGGTTCTTGCCCGAAGCCGGCACATCATCCACAGGTTCCTGGCGCACCAACGCGGTCTGTTGCGTCTTGCCGCGCACCGCCGGCACCGGGTTGGCAACCAATTGATCCCCAGCCTTCAGCGGCGCTACCGGCACGGTCTTGATCGGTGTCGGGGCACTGCCCAGCAACACCGGCTTGGCGGCTTCGACATGCTCATCCAGGCGAGATTTACCAAATTGCCCGGCCAGTTGCTCCAACCACCGGCGCGCACGCTGGGACTTGATGCCGCCCAGCACTTGGGCGCTCATGCGTATCGCAATCCCCATGCCGCCCGTGGCCAGGGCCAGCAACAGGTTGATCAAGACGTCGGCGCTGATCTCGCCCAGCAACTCGTTCATGTACGCAGGCGGCAACAACCGCATCCAACTGACCATGGCCGACAGGTAGATAAACAACAGCGGCTCGTCGCTAAGCACCAGCAAACCTTTCGCAAGCATCTCGGCGCTGACGTTCAACAGCTGTTCAAACTCGGCCTGGGACAGATAACTCAACAGCTTTTCAGCGTTGTCCAGCGGGTGCGCAAGCCACTCAAACAGCTGCTTGAGGCTGTCCCACAGTGAGTACAGCGCCTCGCCAAACCCCTTGGCATAAGCCTGGTCCAGCACAAGATAGCGTTTGAGGAAATTGGCCTCGGAGTAGTCCTGCCACAACGCTGCAAACGTGCCGCTCCACTCGCTGCGCAGCCAGCCTTCCAGCGGCGCGATCACCGACTGATACGAGGCATACAGCGCTTTGAAGTGTTCGCTGGAAACGTTGGGGTAAAAATTGACACGGTATTGCTGGTCGCGATCACACTCGGTGATTTCGAGAATGCCGCTGGGGCCGATAGTCTTGTGGATCGGCTCGCCCAATGGGCCACCGTTGGGATCGACGCGTTGCAGCACCACCGGCGTATTGCCGATGGGCACAAAACGCGCGCTTTGAAACATGTGCACCAGGGTCAACGTGCCGTTGGCCTGGCAGGTGGCGACAGTAGTGCTGGGAATGATCGATCGGTCGATCGGCGCGACCAGCGCCACTTCATTGCCGACCTTGAACACCTGCTCGACATCCAGCGCCGAAAAGCTCAAGAAGCTCTGCGCCCAGGTGTCGTATGAATTCAGGCAACGTCGGAAATCGCCAAGCACGGACTCGACGTCGCGCGTTTTCGAATCCATGGCCGCCAGCACCAACAGGCCAATAGTCTGGCCGGTGGCGGCGATCAAAAGACAACCTTGTAAGTCGGAAAAACCATCTGCAATCCCTCGCACTGTGTGATCAGGCGAAGGACTTTGCAGAGATTTTCAGGACAACTCTGTAGAGCTTATCCGGTGGTTACGTGGGAAGTTTCAACGGCCTTCGTGCGCTCCCGCCCAAGCACCAGGCTGCACAGCGCCGGCAGGAACAACAGCGTCAACACGGTGCCCACCAGCACCCCGCCAATCAGCACGTAGGCCAGGGACGACCAGAACACCGACAGCGTCAACGGAATAAACGCCAGCGCCGCTGCCAATGCGGTCAGGATCACCGGTCGCGCCCGGCGCACGGTGGCTTCGATAATCGCCTCGCGCACCGCCATGCCGTGGTCCTGGTTCTGGCGGATCTGGTCGGTAAAGATCAGCGTGTTGCGCATCAGAATGCCGCCGATACCGATCAGGCCCAGAATTGCGTTAAAGCCGAACGGCTGGTTGAACAGCAGCAAGGTCGGCACCGCGCCAATCAAGCCCAGCGGCGCCGTGGCAAAGACCATGAACATCACGCCGAACGAGCGCACCTGGAACATGATCACCGTGAGGGTCAGCAAAATCATGATCGGGAACAGTGCCGCCAGCGCCACGTTGGCCTTGGCGCTTTCTTCCACCGGGCCGCCGATCTCGATCTGGTAACCGGCGGGCAGCTTGGCGATCAAGGGTTGCAGGTCTTTGTACACGGCCATTTCCACGTCGGGCGGTTGCACGCCGTCGATGATGTCGGCGCGCACTTCCACGGTGCTTGCACGGTTGCGACGTTTGAGGATCGGCTCTTCCATCACCGCCTGGAAGTGCCCGACCTGGGCCAGCGGCACCGAGGTGCCGGCGCTGTTGGTGAGGGTCATGTTGTTAAGGTTGCCGAGGTTTTCGCGCTGGTTGCCCTGGGCGCGCGCGACCACCGAGACGGTGCGGTTGCCTTCGCGCACTTCGGTGATCGGGTTGCCGCTGAGCAAGGCGTTGAGCTGGGATTTGACCTCGTTGGGCGTGAAGCCCAACAGGCGCAGGCGGTCCTGGTCCAGCACCAGCCGATAGCCGCTGGTGCGCTCGCCCCAGTCGAGGAAAGCGTCCTTGGTCAGCGTGTTGGCCGCCACGACGCGGCGCACGTCTTCGGACACGCCGCGCAGCACATCCACATTCGGCCCGGACACGCGAAACACCACTGGGAACGGCACCGGCGGGCCAAACAGCAATTGCGTGACGCGCACCCGCGCGGCCGGGAATTCACCGGCGGCAATGCGTTCACGCATACGCACTTTCAGCGCGTCACGGGCATGGGAGTCCGGGGTTTGCACAATCAGTTTGGCAAATGCCGGGTCGGGCAGTTCGGGGTTCAGCGACAGGAAAAAGCGTGGCGCACCGCCGCCCACATAGGTGTCGACCAGGCTGGTTTGCGGCTCTTGCAGCAAGGCTTTTTCCAGCTGCGCCGCCACCGCTTCGGTGCTTTTGAAGGCGCTGCCAGGCGGCATGTACACCTCAAGGATCAGCTCGGAACGGTCGGAGTTGGGGAAAAACTGCTTCTTCACCACGCCCATGCCCAGCACGCACAGCACAAAGGCACCAACCACCAGGCCGGTAACCAGCCAACGTTGGCGCACGCAGGCTTCGACCAGGCTGCGCAGTTTCTGGTAATAACGGCCGGCGTAAATCGCGTCATGCCCGCCCGGCACCGGTTTGATCTGCGGCAGCAACTTCACGCCCAGGTACGGCGTAAACACCACGGCCACCAGCCAGGATGAAATCAGCGCAAAGCCGACGATCCAAAAGATATTCCCGGCATATTCGCCGGCGCCTGAGCGCGCAAAACCCACCGGCAGAAAGCCGATGATGGTCACCAAGGTGCCGGTGAGCATCGGCGCCGCAGTGGAGCTCCAGGCAAACGTGGCGGCGTGAATCCGGTCAAACCCTTCTTCGAGTTTTACCACCATCATCTCGATGGCGATGATCGCGTCGTCCACCAGCAAACCCAGGGAAATAATCAATGCGCCCAAGGTAATGCGGTCAAATTCACGCCCGGTGAGCAACATGATCACAAACACTACGGATAAGGTCAGCGGCACTGCGGCGGCCACTACCAGCCCGACGCGAAAGCCCAGGGCCAACAGGCTGATGACCATCACCACGGCCAAGGCGACGAAGAATTTGAGCATGAATTCATTCACCGCCAGGCTGATGTTTTTCGCCTGGTCGGAGACCTTGGCGAAGTTCACCCCCAGCGGCAGGTCCGCCTGGATTCTGGCTTCCTGGGCCTTGAGGCTTTTGTCCAGTTCCAGGCCGTTCCAGTGTTTCTCCATGATCACGCCAAGCATCAGCGCCGGGTCGCCCTGATGGCGGATGCGGTAGCTGGGCGGATCTTCATAACCACGGCTCACGCTGGCCACATCGGCAATGCGCAACACGCGGCCGTTGACTTCCAGCGGTACGTTTTCGATCAGCGCCAGGCTGTCGAAGGCGCCGTCGATGCGAATATAGGCACGCGCGCCTGCGGTTTCGACAAAGCCCGACGGCGCCACGGCGTTCTGTGCGGCGAGGGCGGCGAAGATCTGGTCTGGCTTGATGCCCAGCGTGGCCAGGCGCTCATAGGAGAACTCGACGAAGATTCGCTGCGCCTGCTCGCCGAGGATATTGACTTTCTTCACGCCTGGCAGGTTAAGCAGGCCCTGGCGCAAGCCTTCGGCCATCTGCACTTGCTGGCGATGTGGCAGATGCTCGGCTTCCAGCGCATACAGGGCGAAATACACATCGGAATATTCATCATTGAAGAACGGCCCGATCACGCCTTTGGGCAGTTTCGCCGCTTCGTCGCTGAGCTTTTTGCGGGTCTGGTAGAACAGGTCCTGGATTTCGCTGGGGCGCGTGGACTCCTTGTAGGTCATGCGCATCGACACAAAACCGGGCTGGGCGATGGTCTCGACGCGGTCGTAGTAGTCCAGTTCCTGCAGGCGTTTTTCCAGGCGGTCGGCGACCTGTTCCTGCATCTCCTGGGCGGTGGCGCCGGGCCAGGCGGCGGTGATGGTCATGACTTTGACGGTAAACGACGGGTCTTCGGCGCGCCCCAGCTTGCCGAACGAGAAGATCCCGGCGGCGAGGATCGCGATGATCAGAAACAGCGTGACGGCGCGGTGCTTTACCGCCAGTTCGGAGAGGTTGATGCCGCGCATGCTCAGTGGTCCTGTTTACGGTTGAGGGCCAGTACTTGGGCCGGCAGCAGGCGCACCGCGTCGCCGTTGTGCAGCAGGTGCGCGCCGAGGGCGACGACGATTTGGCCGGGGGTTACGCCGCTGTCGAGCAGGGCGTCTTCCTGGCCAAGACTGGCGACCGTCACCGGGGCGAAGCTGATCGTGTCGTCCGCGCCAATCACCCACACGCCGGTACCTTGCCCCGCATCCTGCAACGCGCCGATGGGCACGCGGGTTTGCTGGGCCTGGCCGTTGCCTTGCAGGCGCACGGTGATGGTCGAGCCAAGGGCGAAACGGTCGACGGCGCCATGCAGCACGTAGCGTGCGCGGTAGGTGCGGGTGGTAGGGTCGGCACTCGCCGACAGCTCGCGCAGGGTGGCCGTCACGGCTTGGTCCGGCGCACCGAACGGGAAGGCCAGGGCTTTTTGCGCGGCCTGGTCGCGCTGGTTTTCCGGCAGGTTGACGATGGCTTCGCGGGCGCCGTCATGGGCCAGGCGCGCCACGATCTGGCCTTCGGCGACCACCTGGCCGCGATCCACGCGCACATCGGTGATGATGCCGTCGCCATCGGCCTTGAGCACCGAGTAGGTGCGACGGTTTTCGATCTGGCTGGCATCCGATTGCGCCGACGCCAACTCGGCTTCGGCCACGCGCAGGTTGGTCGCCGACTGGTCGAAGATCTGCCGCGACACAGCGCCGGTACTGGCCAGGCGCTGGTAGCGGTTCTCGTCATCACGGCGCTGGCGCAATTGCGCCTGGGCGGCGTTGACGCGGTTTTTGGCCGAACGCAGGGCCAGTTCGAAGTCGCCGATGTCCAGCACCAATAAGGTGTCACCACGGGCGACGTGCTGGCCGGGGTCTACCTTGCGCTCAATGACTTTGCCGCTGACCCGAAAGCCCAAATCGCTTTCGGTGCGCGCCGCGACCACGCCGGTGTAGGCGCTTTGCTGGGTGCCGGCGGCTTCTACCTTGGCGGCCAGGACGGGACGCGGCAGCGGCACTTCGGCGGCGGTGTCGGCCTTGCTGTTGCAGCCGCCGAGGACGATCAATAAAGCCAGGGGCGCGAGAAGGCGCAGGGGAAGAGGGTGCATGAGGGGCTCCAGGGGTGGCCAATGGATAAAAAATTATGGACATAATTTTTTGCTCATATTATGGTCGAAATATAAATTAATCCAGCCCCCGGATATCCCCAATGTCGAACGCCCCGGCCCCCTCGCGAAGCCTGTTGTTTTTACTGGTGGCGCTCACCGCACTCGGTGAAGTCTCGACCCAATTGCTCATCCCCGGCCTGGGCGCCATCGAGCAGGCGCTGGCCGCGCCAGTCGGTTCGGCGTTGATGGCGTTGTCGGCATTTGTCGCCGCCTTTGGCCTTGGGCAGTTGCTGTTCGGGCCGCTGTCGGAC
The DNA here is from genome assembly GCF_965653655.1 of Pseudomonas onubensis. Lineage (NCBI taxonomy): Bacteria > Pseudomonadati > Pseudomonadota > Gammaproteobacteria > Pseudomonadales > Pseudomonadaceae > Pseudomonas > Pseudomonas onubensis. Next base: position 20,074 of record NZ_CBFHAZ010000012.1, read on the forward strand.
CGCATCGGTCGCCGCCCCGTGCTGCTGGGCGGGTTGGGGCTGTATGTGCTGGCAACCCTTTCGATGCTGTTGGTCAGCGATATTCAGCAATTTATCGCTGCCCGCGTGCTGCAAGGCCTGGGCGCCTGCGCCGCGTTGGTGTTGGCGCGCACGGTGGTGCGTGATGTGTGGAAGGCCGAAGCCGGGCCGGCGCTGGCGTTGACCATGATCGGCATGCTTTACGCCATTGTCGTGGCGCCGATGATCGGTGGCCTGCTGATCAAGCTGCTGGGCTGGCAGGCGCCGATCGTGCTGGCGCTGGTGATCGGCAGCGTGGTGCTGATGTTGGCGCTGCTGTTCTTTCGCGAGAGCAATCACTTTCTGGACCCCAAGGCCGGGCATTGGCGCACCCTCGGCGGGCAATACCTGGATCTGCTCAAGGGCCGCCAGTATCGAGCGTACGCGGTGGCCTTGGCTTGCACCTATGGCGCGATGTTCGCGGTGATCGCGGGTTCATCGGCGGTGTTTATCAACTTGCTGGGGTTCAGCAGCCTTGAGTACGGGCTTAATTTTGGCCTGATCGTGTCGATGTTGATCGTGGGTTCTACCTACACTCGGCGCAATATCCTGCGCATGGGGCCGCAGCGGATTGTGTCGATGGGCGTGACGCTGGTCGCCGTCGGTGGGATTTTGGCGGTGGTGATTTACGAGCTGTTCGGCCTGTCGGCGCTGGGCCTGGACATTCCGGTGGCATTGGTCACCCTGGGTGGCGGCCTGGTGTTGCCGGGCTCGGTGACGGGCGGGGTGATGCCCAACGCGCATCGTGCGGGGCTGGCGGCGGGGTTGATGGGCTTTTCGCAGATGTTTGGCGCGACGTGCAGTGGGCTGTTGTTGAGCCATCTGCGCGATGGCAGTGCCACGCCGATGATCATGATCCAGGCGAGCTTTGCGGTTTCGGCGTTTGTGGCGTTCCAGCTGCTGCGCCAGCGCCAGGCGGTGCTGGCAGCGGCGTAGGTGATCGTTCCCACGCTCCGCGTGGGAATGCCGCCCCGGACGCTCCGCGTCCCGCTCTGGCAGTCGCGACGCAGAGCGTCACTGGATGCATTCCCGCGCAGAGCGTGGGAACGATCAGCGGTCAGGCCATGTCGCTCAGCGCGAATTCCTCGCCGAGAAAATCAATCAACGTGCGCACCGACGGCAATAGCCCACGGCGCGAAGGGAAAATCGCATGCACGATCCCGGTCCTCGGTGACCACCCGGGGATCAAGTTGACCAGGCGCCCGGCGGCAATATCCTCGCGCACCACCACACTTGGCAGGTGCGCAATCCCCACCCCGGCGCACACCGCGTGGCGCAACGCCAACAGGTCATCGGTGATCATCCGCGGGAAATGCCGGATCACCGCGCTGGCACCGTTCTCGCCAAACAATTCCCACTGATATTCGCGCTGCGCCGAACCCCAATACACGCTCGGCAAACCGTTCAAATCCGCCGGCAATGGCGGGCTGGACAGGCGCGCCACCAACGCCGGGCTGCCCACCAGGCACTGCGTGCTGTTGCCGAGTACCTTCATCACCAGATCGGTGTCTTCCAAGGGCGGAAAGCGAATGCGCAGGGCGATGTCGAAGCCTTCGTGAATCACGTCCACACGCCGGTTGGTGCTCTCCAGATGCAACTCCACCAGCGGGTATTTGAGCATATAGCGGGTCAGCATCGGCCCGACCCAGGAGTTGAGCAGAGCGGTGGGGCAGCTCAAACGCACAATGCCCTGGGGCTCGGAACGGTTGCGCTCGATCACTTCGGCTGCGGCTTCGGCCTCCACCCGCATGGCCAGGCAGCGCTGGTAATAGACCTGGCCGATTTCGGTGAGCGAGCAATGCCGGCTGGTGCGGTTGATCAGGCGTACACCCAGGCGCTCTTCAAGCTGGCTGATACGCCGGCTCAGCTTCGACTTGGGCATGTCCAGCGCGCGGCCCGCGGCGGCAAAACCACGGTGCTCGACCACTTGGGTGAAGTAATAGAGGGTGTTGAGGTCTTCCACTATCGTTCTCCAAATAGAACGCTAAGGGTTATTTTTGCCGTCTAGCGCGGTAAAGGTAGCGGATTTAAGCTGTGTTCATGCACTGCTTTCACGCCTTTGGAGAAACGCCATGAAAAACATCATCGGTATCTACACCAGCCCACGCAGCCATTGGGTAGGCGACGGCTTTCCGGTTCGCACGCTGTTTTCCTACGACACCATGGGCAAACACATCAGCCCGTTCCTGTTGCTGGACCACGCCGGGCCGGCCGATTTCACCCCGACTCAAGCCCGTCGTGGCGTCGGCCAGCACCCGCATCGCGGCTTTGAAACCGTGACCATCGTCTACAAGGGCGAAGTCGAGCACCGCGATTCCACCGGCGCTGGCGGCACCATCGGCCCAGGCGATGTGCAATGGATGACGGCGGCCAAAGGCATCCTGCATGAGGAGTTCCACTCCGAAGCGTTTGCCCAAAAAGGCGGTGCGCTGGAAATGGTGCAGTTGTGGGTCAACCTGCCGGCCAAGGACAAAATGACCGACGCCGGCTACCAGACCATCCTCGACGGCGATATCCCGGCGCTGCCCCTGGCCGATAACGCCGGCACCCTGCGCCTGATTGCCGGGGAGTTTGCCGGTAAACAAGGCCCGGCCCGCACCTTCACGCCGATCGACGTGTGGGATGTGCGCCTCAACGCCGGCAAGGCCGTGACCCTCGACCTGCACGCCGGGCGCAACACCGCGCTGGTGGTGCTCAAGGGCACGGTACAGGTCAATGGCCAGGAACTGGTGCGCGAAGGGCAGCTTGCATTGTTCGAACGCGACGGTGATCAACTCGCCCTGGAGTCCAACAACGACGCGATGTTCCTGCTGCTCAGCGGTGAACCCATCGACGAACCCATCGTCGGCCACGGCCCGTTCGTGATGAACACCGAGCAAGAGATCCACCAGGCTTTTGCCGACTTCCAGTCCGGCCAGTTCGGCCAGATGCATCACTGATTCATCCCGGACTATCGCAACCTGTTGACCAGCTATAACGCGCTGACTGGCGCCAAGTAAGCGCGAGACCCAAGGGTTGCCACATACCCCCTGTGTGAGCGGGCTCTGTGCGGGAGCAGGCAAGCCAGCTCCCACACAAAACCAGCTCCCACATTAAGCCCACACACATTTTGTACTGCGCTATACCCGCTATCTTCAATTCATGCGATCTTCTCGCCACACACCCTGGAGTCGCCTGGATGCCCTCATTTATCGCTGATCACCCGATGCTGTGCGCCGTGGCGCTGATCTTTATCGACATCGCCGTGTGGCGGCTTATTTCCGTCAACCTCGCCAACTGGAAACTGGCGGCGCGCCTGGCCATCTTTGCGGTGTTCAGCGCCGTATTGTTCAACGACGGCATGAACCCCATGCAGCTTGCGCCCTATGGCGACAACACCGCGCTGCACCTGGCCGCCACGGCCTTGCAGATCGGCTGGTGGCTGTTTGCCGCGCGGACCCTCACGGTGTTGCTCGGCACGGTGATGATGAATCGCGTCGGGCACGGCGGGCGCTTGTTGCAAGACCTGCTGGGCGCGGTGATTTTTTTGATCGCGATCATCGCCGCCATGGCCTATGTGCTCGACCTGCCGGTCAAGGGCGTGCTCGCCACCTCCGGCGCGGTGGCAATCATCGTCGGCCTGGCGTTGCAAAGCACCTTGAGCGACGTGTTTTCCGGGATCGTGCTCAACACCACCAAGCCGTATCAGGTGGATGACTGGATCTCCATTGACGGCACCGAAGGCCGCGTCACCGACATCGACTGGCGCGCCACGCGCCTGCAAACCTCCCAGGGCAGCATGGCGGTAATCCCTAATTCCCTGGCAGCCAAGGCCAAGATCATCAACTTCTCACGCCCGGCGGACATGTTTGGCCTGGCGGTCAGCCTGCAAGTCAGCCCGCATGCGCGCCCGCAAACCGTGATCGAAGCGCTGGAGCGCGCGATGCAAGGCTGCCGGCCACTACTGGCCAAACCCGCGCCCAGCGTGGCATTCAAGGCTTCAGCCAGTGGCGGCGTGGAATACGAGATCAGCGGGTTCGTGCCCGCCATGGGCCAAAAGCGTGAAGTGCGTAACCAGCTTTACGACCTGGCATTCCGTCACCTGCAAGCGGCGGGCGTGGGTGTGCTGTCGGCCACCGAAAGCAGCGCGCCACCGCTGATGTCGCCTGCACGGGCATTGCTGGAACGGTCTTCGATTTTCTCCACGCTGCGCCAGGAAGAAAAAGACACCTTCAGCCAAAACATGACCCTGCACACCTACCGCGCCGGCGAGATGATCCTGCCGGCGGGGGAGGTCAGCGACCATTTGTTTATCGTCGAATCCGGCGTGGTCTCGGTGATGTTGATCAAGGATGGCCACAAGTTCGAAGCCGGGCGCATGGGGCCGGGCGAGGTGATTGGCGAGTCGGGGATTTTGTCCGATCAAGCGGCACTGGCGGACTTCACCGCCAAGACCTACTGCACGCTGTACCGCATCGAGAATGAATACCTAAAACCCTGCCTGGACGCGCGCCACGACATCAGCGAAGCGATGAAGGCGCTGCTGGATTTCCGCGTGCACGCCGCACAGGCCCTGATCCAGGACGCACCGGTAGTGCCGGTCAAGAAAGGCTTTTTGCAATGGCTGCGCAATCGCGGGTTGTGAGGCCGTAGCGCCATATCTTCTGGATGTAACGCGATCTAAATGTGGGAGCGGGCTTGCTCGCGAATACGGTGGGTCAGTCACCTATGCATCGACTGACACTACGCTTTCGCGAGCAAGCCCGCTCCCACATTAAGGCCGAGTTGTTTCAGTTGGCGAGTGCGCACCAGGCTCGGCGTGCACTGCTGGTTGCTCAATGGCTCAAATACACCGGGCTGTCGGTGGACAGCGAGGCTTTTACCGCGTGGGTCATGTCGGTAATCAACGCTTCTTCGCGGTCTTCGCTCAGTGCCTTGAGGGTAATGGCCACCACTTCCTGCGGTGTGCTTTTCGGCGCCTGCACATCCGCCACCATGTCCGTGTCGATATAGGCCGGGTGTACGCCGATCACTAACGTGTTCTGCTCGCGCAATTCACCGCGCAGACCGTTGGTAAGGCCCCACTGCGCCGACTTGGAAGTGCTGTAGCCGCCGGCGCCGGGCGGGCTCAGCCAGCTCAGTACCGAAAGGATATTGATCAACGCGCCGCCACCTTGTTTGGCCAGGATCGGCGCAAAAGCGCGGCTCAGGCGCAAGGTGCCGAAGGTGTTCACCTCAAAATGCTGCTGCAGGTTCTCGATGCTGTCTTCGGCCAGCAACGAGCCGTACTTGAGCCAGCCCGCGTTGTTGATCAACACACTCACATCGCCACACTGCTCGGCGGCGCGCTGCACGCTGGCCGGGTCGGTAATGTCCAGGGCAATCGGCGTGCTGCCGGGGATATCCACACTGGCCGGGTCGCGTGCACCGGCATACACCTTGGCCGCACCGGCTGCCAGCAGCGCGGTGACAAACGCTTTGCCCAGGCCACGATTGGCACCGGTAACCAACACCACTTTTCCACGAATATCCATGATGAACTCCAGGCGACGAATTAGGTTTAATAATGAAACCGTTTTTATCTTGGGCTTATTGGTCCTATAATGCAACCTAATATTTCAACATACCCGGAGGCCCGACGATGAAACGCAAATGCCTGGAAGGCGACTGTTGCCCGGTGGCCCGTGCGCTCGACGTGGTGGGGGATTGGTGGACGCTGTTGATCATCCGCGATGCCTACGCCGGGGTGACGCGCTTCGGTGACTTCCAAAAACACCTGGGCGTGGCAAAAAACATCCTTGCCACGCGCCTCAAGGAGATGGTCGAGCAAGGCCTGTTGCAAACCAGTGAAGTGGGCGCGCGCAGTGAATATCAACTCACCGACAAAGGCCGTGCGCTGATGCCGGTACTGGTGACCCTGGCGCAATGGGGCGAAACCTTCACGCAGCCGGCTGATGGCAGCACCCACTTGCTGGATGCGCGTTTGCTCAAGCCGCTGCGCAAGGTTGAGATCGTGTCCGAGGACGGCCGGGTGCTGGGCCTGGAAGACATCATCACGCAGATGCCAGCGGCATAACGACTGGGCCATTGTGGCGAGCAGGCTGTTGTGACAACCAGGCTTGTTGTGACAAACAGGCTTGATGTGGCGAGCAGGCTTGCCCTGCGTTGGGCTGCGAAGCAGCCCCGGCTCTTTCTGCCTGACTCACCGCGCCGCCTGGATTGGGGCGGCTTCGCCACCCAGCGCAGGGCAAGCCTGCTCGCCACAAAGGGAACATGGCGACCTGAAACGCTCTCGGGCAAAGCCTCCAAGGCGTCAGGGGCATTTTCTTCAATACCGCTCACGTTCAGCCCTTTACCGTGAAGCCATCGTCACTCGGCATCACCAAAAGGAACTGCAATGAGCTTGATCCTCTCCATGGCCGCCTTCGCTTTGGCCACGTCCATCACCCCCCGGCCCGGTCAATGTGGTGGCGCTCAGCTCCGGCGCGCGTTTCGGCTTTGCCGCCAGCCAGAAACACGTCTTCGGCGCCGCCGTCGGTTTTACCTTGCTGCTGGTGCTGATCGGCCTGGGCCTGCATGAAGTGCTGGTGCGCTGGCCGATCCTCACCCAGTTGATTCAGTGGGGCGGGGTCGCCTTTCTGCTCTACATGGCCTGGAAACTCGCGGTTGACGATGGCCGACTCGACGCCGAAGGCACCGCCTCCGCGCCGTCGATGCTCTACGGCGCGATCATGCAATGGCTCAACCCCAAGGCCTGGCTGGCCTGCGTGGCGGGCATGGGCTTGTTTGTGGCCGATGGCGATGCGCGCCAAGTGTGGTTATTTGCGGCGCTGTATTTGGTGATCTGCTACCTGTCGGTGGCGTGCTGGGCCTACGCCGGAACCTTTTTGCGGCGCTACCTGAGCAACCCCCAAGGCGTGCGCCTGTTCAACCGCTCAATGGCCGCGTTGCTGGTGGCCAGTGTGGGTTATTTGCTGATGGCTTGAGCAAGTCGCGGTACTGCCCCGGCGTGGCAGCGAAATGCAGTTTGAAGGTGCGCTGAAAATGCGCCTGGTCGGCAAAGCCTGCGGCCAGGGCCACATCGGCGATCAGTTTGCCATTGCGCAATTGCGTGCGGGCGAACTGAATGCGCCGGTTGACCAGAAACGCATGGGGCGTGAGCCCGTAATACTGCTTGAACGCACGAATCAGATACGACGGCGACAGCTCGGCCGCCAGGCAAATATCCTCCAGCTTCAACGCCTCGGTGCAATGCGCACGGATGTACTCGGCGGCGCGCTCCAGCTTGTGGTTGACCTCGCGCAGCGGCGTCAGCGACGGGTTCAGGCGCTGCTGCACCTCGGTGAAATAACTCACCAGCGCACTCTGTTTTTGCAGCAGTTCGGCCTGCTCATCCAGCAGAATTGCGTACAGCTCGATCAGGCCGTTATACAACAGCAGGTCGCGGGTATGCGGGGTATTGAACGGCCGATAACCCTGCTCGGTGCTGAAACCCAGCTGGTATTGCAGGTCCGTCAGCCACGGTGTGTCGAGGTAAATCATGTGATACGACCAATGCTGGTCTTGGATCGGGTTGCAGGCATGCACATCGCCGGGGTTCATCAACACCACCGTGCCGGCGCTGATCTCGAAGGTCTGCGCGCCATAGTGGTAATAACTGCGCCCGCGGGTGATGGCGCCGATGGAAAAATGTTCATGGGCGTGCCGGGTGTAAGTGACCTTGCGCCCGTCGGCGATGGTGCGCGCCTCGATGAACGGCAAGCGCTCATCACGCCAGAAGCGTGGCGCGTGTGCGGGGTGAGAGGGTGTGTTCAGCGACATGGCGGTGGCTCCATCCCTTGAGACGAGTTGCGATCATTGCACAGAGCGCCGGGGTCGTCAGCTTCAAAGCTGTTTGGACAAAAACACCCGGCTGCTGCCTTCGGGCTGGCAGGGTATTTCACCAAACCGCACCCACCCCTGTTTCTCGTAAAAACCCGGTGCCTGGAAGCTGATGGTGTACAGCACCGCATTCCGGCAACCCCGGCGCCGTGCTTCTTCTTCGAAGGCCTGCAGCAATTGGCTGCCCAGGCCCGAGCCGCGCAGCGATTCGGGCAAGTGAAACAGGTCGAGGAAGGCCATGCCCAGGGTGGTTTTGCCCGTGATGCCACCCAGGATCTGCTGGGTGTCCGGGTCTTTGAGCAACACCATCAACGGCCGACGGTCATTGCCGCCGGTAACGGCCTCATTGAACGCGGCAAGGCCATCGCCCAGCAGGTGCTCGGCGTCGGGGTTGGGTTGGTCGCTGATTTCAATCATGCTCATGCGTTCTCGCTCCTCAAAGCCGCTGGCGCACCATGTGCAGCAACCGTTCACCCACCTGATCAAAGCCCTTGTTTTGCGCCACCACCTGCGCGCCCTCCATCAGCAGTGACAGCTCCTGCGCCAACGCCTGCGGCGCTTGAGCGCCCAACTGTGAACACAACGCGGCCACCCGCGCAAACTGGCGCTGCTTGTGCGCCTCGATCAACTGGCGTGCCGGGTGATCCGGCTCGGGTATTTCGGCCAGGCTGTTGGTAAACGGGCAGCCGCGATAACCCGCGCGTTGCAGGTCATCCACGATAAACCCGGTAAAGCCCAGCAACTGCTCGCGGGGCGCGTCGGGGTATTGCTGCGCCAGGCTGTCGAGCGCTTCGCTGTAGCTTTCGGTCAGGCGTTGCAGCCATTCCAGCACCAGCGCGTCTTTGTTTTCGAAGTGCCGGTATACGGTCATCTTGGTCGAGGCGGCCAGCGCGGCAATCGCATCCACGCTCACACGGGTGATGCCCTGTTGCGCAAACAGGCTTTGCGCGGCCTCGACAATCCGCTCCCGGGGCGGCAGTTGAGGGGCTTGTTGCACACGCATGCAGAATCTCCGCTTGACAGCGATACCCATGAGTATCGCATGATACTAATCGGTATCGTGCGATACCGAAGAGTATCCATCATACCCGTTTGGAGCCACCCATGTACCTGTCCGAATACGCTGCCCAGGACGCCACCGGTCTGGCGCGCCTGATCCACGCCAAAGCTGTCAGCGCCGATGAGGTCCGCCGCGCCGCACTGCACGCCATGGCCGCCCTCAACCCGCAGATTAATGCCCTGGTGGACACCTGGGACGACGAACCGCCCGCAGCACCCGGTGCCTTTCACGGCGTGCCGATGTTGCTAAAGGACGTGGGCATCAGCGCCGCCGGGCGCCGCAATGAACTGGGCAGCGCCCTGGCCCTGGGCTGCACCGCCGAGGCGGACTCCGAACTGATGACACGCTTTCGCCGCGCCGGCCTGCTGCCGCTGGGCCGCACCACCACGCCGGAATTCGCCACCAGCACCACCACCGAAAGCCGCCTGTGCGGCCCCACGCGCAACCCCTGGCACCTGCAACGCAGCGCCGGCGGCTCCAGCGGTGGCTCGGCCGCCGCCGTGGCGGCAGGGTTGGTGCCGGTGGCCCATGCCACCGACGGCGGCGGCTCGATCCGCGTACCGGCGTCACTCTGCGGCCTGTTCGGCCTCAAACCCAGCCGCGGCCGCGTGCCCATGGGGCCGGACGTCGATGAAGTATGGAGCGGCCTCGCCGTACACGGCGTGCTCACCCGCTCGGTACGCGACAGCGCGGCCCTGCTGGACGCCATCCACGGCGCCGCGCCGGGCGACCCGTTCCAGATTGCGCCACCGCAGCACAGCTTCGCGGCGCTGTCCCAACATGAACCCAAAGCCCTGCGCATCGCCCTGCAAACCCGCCCACTCAATGGCCAGGCGCTGCACCCGGCGGTGCAACAGACGCTGCTGAACACGGCGCGACAGTTGCAAGCACTCGGCCATCACGTCGAAGAAATTCAGCCGGATATCGGTTTGAGCTGGGAAGCCTTCGTCGAACTCAACGCGCGCTTCTGGTCCACCAATACCGCCGCCTGGATCGATGCCATCGCCGCCGCCACCGGGCGCGAAGCCAGCGCCCAGTACCTGGAGCCCGCGACCTTAAGCCTGTATGCATTGGGTAAATCGCTGCACGCCACCGACCTGCTCGGCGCCCTGTGGGAACGTAACCTCGTTGCTCGACGCATGGGGCAGCTGTTCCAACGCTACGACGTACTGCTGTCACCCACACTGCCTGGGCTGGCGCCCGAAATCGGCGACTACAACCAAGGCCAGGAACAGCTCGACGGCCGAAGCTGGATGCAACGGGTGTTCGCCCATTCGCCCTTCACCGCGCTGGCCAACGTGACCGGCAGCCCGGCGATGTCCGTGCCCTTGGCCATGTACGATGGGATGCCGATCGGTATGCAGTTTATGGGTGCGTTTGGTTGTGAAGGGTTGTTGCTGGCGTTGGGGGCGCAATTGGAGCAGGCGGCCCCGTGGGCGGCCCGACGACCGCAGGTGTGGGCCGGGTTCGTCTAGCGCTTGGAGCACCCTCCACGGGACCTCACACCATCAATGACTCACACTCGCTGCCAGCCGCCCATGTTGTCGGCCTTGATTTCGAAATCGATGGCTTCGCGGTAAGCGTCGCCAAGATCAGCGTACAAACCCTTGCCGCGTGCTTGGGTAGGCTGCCAGGTTTGTGTCTGTGGATCGAACACTTCGGCATCGTCACCGGCGGTGTCATCCCGCTTGTTGCGCAAGGGGGTGTCGTTATCAATTCGGTGTTCGAGGCTGGCCCAGAGTTTGGTATTCGAATTGACCAGCGGGAAAACCGCCTGGTTTGCCGTCTTGCCCCTTGGGGACATGATTGTAGGGGAGGCCTGGGGCTCGCGATCCAGGGGAGCACTGTGAGCTGCCTCATGCATGTGTTGGATGTGCGAAGGGGGAGTGTAGGGCGTACGGGTGATTGGAAACATGGACGTACCTCGGCGATCTTTAAGAGAAAGTATCGCCAGAACCTGATCCGGCGATTCCCTTCGAAAACTACAGAGCCCTGCCGAGGCATTCAATAAGGTGATTTTTTGCAGATGTAACTGCTCAACACTGCTGGTGACTGCGCTCATGTAACGATGGGTGCGGTCTATCGGCCGTGGCTCAAAACCGCGTATGACGTTTCAACTTGGCCGTCAGAAAAGGCAATAGAGGCCCGCTTCTTACCTGTTGAAACACAGTTGCCCGTTCAACGATGGCTGGCGGGCCTAAATCCCGTTACATAAACGCGAAGGCCTAAAGGCCCATCACCATCTCATGCCACGCCATCCCGCCGTGCTCCGACGGCGACGGCTGCACATAGCCGTAACCCATGCGCGTGTACAACGGCACATGCTGCTCCTTGCACATCAAATGAAGCGTCTGCTTGCCCATCACGCGCATGCGCTGCACAAACTCAGTCATCAGCAATGTGGAATATCCTTGGCCCTGATGCGCCGGGTCTACCACCACCGACATGATCACCACATTCGGCGCCTCGGCCGCATGGCCCACCAACTCCTTGAACGCCTCATCCGACATCACCACCTGATGGGCGCAGCCACAATTGATAAACCCCACCACCGCGCCATCCGCCTCCAAAATCAAAAAGCCCTCGGGGTACTGCGCAATACGCGTAGCGATCTTCTCCAGCGTCGCGGCTTCGTCGCCTTCGTAGGCGCTGGTTTCGATTTCAAAGCAACGCGCGGCGTCGGCGGGCAGGGCGTTGCGGAAGGAGAGGGCGGGCATGGGCGTTTCCTGGGGCATTGAGCGAAAGGCCACATCATAAAGAAACATCCAGTGCCTGACACAGATTGTGATGATGGCAAGCACGCTCACTGTGGCGAGCGGGCTTGCGCTAATGCCAGTCAGTTAAGACATAGCCGGTAATTGTGGCGAGGGAGCTTGCTCCCGTTGGACTGCGTAGCAGTCCCATGCTTTTAAAGCAAAAAGCAGGGGCCGCTTCGCGCCCCAGCGGGAGCAAGCTCCCTCGCCACAGATGCCGGGTTTTCCAACAGCCATTTCCGCCAATAAAAGAGGGGAGTGTGAATCGAACATCACGCCTATCACCGCGTACCTTAGTCGAGAATACAAGCGCCTGTTTGGCGAGCCGCCTAGAAAAAACGTTGTGACCATCAAGACCGCCAGGCAGTAGCCGCCCCAAAAACCAGAAAGCCCGCCAAAGCGGGTTTCCTCACGGCTCACATCACGTCAACTCACAGCAGGCACATCAAAACCGCGCCGCTCCATCACCGTAAACACATCCGACACATCCTGGATCATGATCCGCGCGGTATTGGCGACGGTATTCACATCATGCTCGGCGTAATCGGACACATTGGAACAGGCCATCAGGTGCAGTTAGGCGAGGGCTGCGTTGAGACGCTCGCTGGCGCAGGCGTGGAGCTCGCTGAGCGGGGCGTCGGCAGGGCCTCCGCGTTTACACTAAGCCATGCAGATTGTTAGAACGAAGTTTTACATTAATCGACTGGAGGCGCTCCATAGGCTGTCCGCCCAACTGTTGATTACCCGCCAGATGCTGGGCCTGACGAAGAATTTCCGTTTGGAATCGAGTGACCTTCGATGCGTCCAGGTACTGCGCCTTGACATCTTTACGAGCCTTCAAACGTACGACCAACCCTGGGGGTAGGGCTGTGCCCTTGGCTGCGCATCCCAGGCAGAGTGTAGCGAGATCATCCAGGCTGCGGACTTCCAGCTCTTTGAGCTTTCCGCCATTGGGGCCACCTTGAAGTGGGTGCGCTTGGCTTTGGTAAGAGAAGTGGCTCGTTTTTCTGGTGAACGTGTTGTTAATCGAATGAGACGACAGGTGATTGATTTTTTCAAAACCAAAAACCATCGGGACCACATTACCTTGGTTCAAAAGGCTTAAAAAAGGTGCTTTGCCGTTTTCCAGATCCCGTTGCAAGGTATTGACTGTGTCCTGATAAAAACGACGCAGCGAATCGCCTTTCAGTACTTTTTGCTGTTCTCCCTGCTGTAGAACTACGGACGTCGGGAGGAATTTTCCGAGTGCGTACAAATCTCCGGGTGTTTTGTGATTGCCTTTCATGATGTGGCTATCGTGTAGCATTTGTTGAAGCCAGGTAACTGCTTCTTGCGCCGTTATATGGTCCAGATTGGCAACATTGATTTTACCGGGCTGCATCTCTGGTTTAAGCACCTGACCGCTGTCCAGGTTTTTAAGTATTACTTGGGTTAGACCGTGTTGCAGTGCTCGCGAAAATGCGTTGCTGGGCTTCATTCCCGCGCCTTTTGCGTAAATACGCGGTTTGGAGCGAAGCCCCTTGCGCGTAGTTCTGTCACCATCGCTTTCCTGAGTTCGGTCTGAAAAAAACACCTGTCCTTCCAGCGATTGACTGCCACCCTTTTTGTCATTGGCCCCGCCCATTAGGCCGCCCGACACTAATACCTCCAACCCCCAGGGTGTGCCGTGAAACGCTTCAGGTTTCATATGGCCTCGCGGCGCGGTGTTGTTCAGCGACTCAAGCAGGGCCATACGAATACTTGAACGGCTGCGCGAATCGATATTTCGCATACTGTCCAGGATGTCGAGAGGCGAGCGGTCCTGGGTGTCCAATTGGTTGGCCAGCAGCCCCTGTTGGCGCAGCTGTTTGATCTGGGAAGTATCACCCCGTTTAACGGCATCATGAAAAGGTTCGGCAGCAGGTTGACTGCTAACGTGGGCAGGTTGTGTATACCGACTAGAGATCATAAATAGAGCCCCTACGTGAATGACAGAAACATTCTGTAATGAGTGGCAATATCAAGTTTTCGGTTCCTTTTTTTGATCTGAGTGGGATGACCTCAAGCGGTTTATATCGTCGTGCTATTGGCGTGTCGATTCTCAAAAGGCTGGCACGCAAGCCTTTGTCAATGCAGGCAACCAAGGTCAGTCATGTCTGCTGCCTGGAGATTAGTAACGGACCCACTCTATGGATAGCGGTAGCAGACCCGACGCGAACATCTGCTTGCGTTGCAAACAGCATTGGCCTTCCAGATCTTCGCGACTATTACCCACTATCGTGCAGCGATGTATCGCGTGGACGAGCTGGCAGTTGATTCCGCCAGCACCTTTGCTCAGGGGCCTCAGGTTTTCCAGTGGTTCAATTTGTTCAGGTTATACAGGGCCCGTATTTTGGGCTGCGGCGCAAAACTTGCGACAAGGTGCAACGCAGTCGGCAGTGGGTTTTGTGCCGCAGTCAGTTGCGGGTTTACGGCGTGGAGGTTTTTCATCGCCATGATGTGAAAGTCGAATGCGTCTTGACGGTGCAGTTCAGGAACATGGTCGATCCCGTGCCGGTTCAGGCTCACCAACGTACTCGCCATGTGCTGCGCGCCCTCGCGGGAGAGGCGGGTGGTGTCTGCTCTGCCGACGGTGTCGCGCAGTTGGTAGGGCACCGACTGAGTAATCGAGGAACCCGGGAAGTCCGCGAGCACAGGCAGTTTCTGGCTGATGGCCTGCGCTAGGCGCATTTTATCGTTTGGATTTTCCACGGCCTTTAACAGCACGATGGCTTTTTTGAACACTTCTTTGATGACCAGCGGTTGATTGTTCCGCAGCTTTAGCTGGCTTAACTGAAGGTTCATGTTCCACAGCAAATTGTGCATCATTTTTGCGCTGTCGTCGGGATGAAGCCCGCCCTCGAGCAGCGCCATGGCGCGCAGTGTGTACTTGAAATCAGAGTTGTGGAGCTCGTTCCCCAGGTTTTTGATCAAGGTGTCGAACTGTCGATGATCCTGGCGTGCAACCGGCAGCAGGTCTTGCGTGTTACGCGAGACTTTAGAGAAGGTCGCCTGGGCACTGAGAGGCAAGTGCTTGACCACCTCAAGCTGCATCTCAGTGGGCATTTCATTCCAACGACTCGTCTGTGAGGCTCCCGCTTGCAGGCTGCGTTCAAGCTGGCTTTGCGTCAAGGCCGAGGCGCGGGGAGTGGAGCGGGGGGCATCGGGGCGGGGTGGCCGCAATGACTCGGCTGAGTGAACGGGTGGGTCCTGGCGTTTGGATTTGGATTTGGATTTGGCTTTTGGTTGGCTCGGATCGGCGTTTGTACTGTTGACACTTTTACCCATGATGCGCTGCAACATCTCATCTATCCCCACCAGGTCAGTACGAATGTACGGGCAGTGAGTGGGTGTACAGAGGTTCTGGTTCCCATGCCGACGAGCGCTAGCGACTTGCCTGATATGGGAAAAGGGGACGTGGGAAAAGGGGATGCATTTATTTAGACACATCAAGTCTGGTAGGCAGTAGCCGCCCCAAAAGTCAGAAAACCCGCAAAGGCGGGTTTCCTCACAGCTCACATCACATCAACTCACAGCAGGCAAATCAAACCCGCGCCGCTCCATCACCGTAAACACATCCGAAACATCCTGGATCATGATCCGCGCGGTATTGGCGACGGTATTAACGTCATGCTCGGCGTAGTCGGACACATTGGAACAGGCCATCAGGTGCAGGTAGGCGAGGGCAGCGTTGAGACGCTCGCTGGCGCAGGCGTGCAGCTCGCTGAGCGGGGCGTCGCTGTCGATGAGCAGAACAGGGTATTCGGTTGCGGTTTGGGACATGGGGGTGAAGCGGCGGGGCGGGTGTTGAGTAGTCATGGTGTAAATCCTCAAGAAAAAAGATTTACCACCGGCTCTGCTGCGAAACAGATTGGGTGGCAGCTGTGCGCGGGTTCGCAGACCGGACGATTTACACCAAAACCCGGCAGACCCGAAGGTCTCCCACGCACAACCGCCATAAAACATTCGGCAGCCGGGAGCCGGCTGGGGTATGTCTGACGGTGCTGGTGTGAATCGTTTTAGGGCTGCGAAACCCTGTCGCTGGCCAAGGCCGGCGACGGGGCGAACTATAAGGGGGGTTT
The DNA here is from genome assembly GCF_965653655.1 of Pseudomonas onubensis. Lineage (NCBI taxonomy): Bacteria > Pseudomonadati > Pseudomonadota > Gammaproteobacteria > Pseudomonadales > Pseudomonadaceae > Pseudomonas > Pseudomonas onubensis. The sequence goes on from NZ_CBFHAZ010000012.1 coordinate 35,904, forward strand.
AGCCAGGGCGCAACTGAGAGGATGTATCAACCTCAGTCATTAATTTCCCCCCCCTAGGTCCGGAAGATTTGGTTAGTTTCACAGGCCTGCTCAGTTATTTGCAGCGGGAGCTTCTGTAGGTCTGCGTGCATAGCTGGCAGAAATCTGCCGGCAGGCGACTGGCGTAACTGGGTGAAAATAGCTGAGAGCCGTCCAGCGTGAACGGCAGCAAACGGCCAGAAGCAGGCACTCAAAAAGCGCTCTGAACGATCAGGCTCTAATGTCATGAAATCATTCAGCTGTCGTACCATAGACACATCGACAGAGCGGAGGTTGATATGGGAAATGGTCAGGGCAAACGAGTCGTTGTCATTGGTGCAGGCATCGTGGGCGCGTCATTGGCGTATCACTTGGCGGGTAAAGGCGCGAATGTCACCGTGGTCGAGGCTGAAGGCATAGCTTCGGGAGTGACGGGCAGTTCATTTGCTTGGATTAATACCTCGCACCCCGACCCTGACCCGATTGCGCAACTGCGCGGTTCTGCAATCAAGGAGTACCGCCGACTCGAAACGCAACTGCCTGGCCTGAAGATAAGATGGACAGGTGCCTTGTCATACAGCGTGACGCCGAGTGGAGCGCTGCCGATCCCAGGTAACGATGCTTCGGCAAAATTGGTGTCTCGATCCCAGATTCTCGACCTTGAACCAAATCTCAAGACCCCTCCTCAGTCGGCTTTATATGCGACTGAAGAGGGGGCGCTGGATGCAGTGACAGTTACACATGCATTAATCGCAGGTGCCGAGGCATATGGGGCGCAAATGCTCACTCAGACGCGAGTGCTCGGTTTTGTAACCCAGAATCGAAAGGTGATCGGAGTCGAAACAACAAAAGGCATCATCGACGCCGACATCGTCGTATTGGCAGCCGGGACAGGCATCACGAAGCTGACAGAGATGCTTGAAGTGTCCCTGCCAATAGAGGCCTCGCCTGCCATTTTCATCCGTTACAAGTCACAACCCAACCTCGTGCACACCCTAATCTCCAGCCCTGAAATGGAAGTGAGGCAAAGTTCAGATGGTGCGTTGCTGGCGGCAGAAGATTACCTGGACGACACCATGGACAATCAGCCAGCAGCGATAGCGCTTCGAACTGCCAAGACAATCCAGAACGAACTCCATGGTGTTGTTTCCATAGAACCGGAATGGGCTTGTGTCGGACTAAGGCCCATGCCTGTCGATGGCATCCCCGTGATCGGTTATCTACCAAAAGTGGGCGGCGTCTATGTGTGTGCAATGCACCCTGGAATTACTTTGGCGGCGGTAGTGGGACGCCTTGTCAGCGAGGAAATCAACGATGACAAGGCGTCCAGTGCCCTTTACCCGTGCCGCCCCGATCGATTCTTCCAAGCGTAGGAGATCCTTTTGTGAGACAGCAGACCTGCCGCGATCTGACGCATACCGACCTCTCCCACTCCGCCAGCGCTTAGACCTCCTGCTCAGCAAGGGCATCACGCTCAGCGAAGATCCTCGCCATTTCAGCGGCGTTCCGGGTTCCCCAACTGCATAGCGGAAGAATCGCCTCTGACAAACTGCTACCCAGCAGGGTCAGCGTATAGTCCACGCGCGGCGGTACTTCTCGGTAGTCATTGCGGGCCAACACGCGGTCACATTCAAGATCCTTCAGCTGCTGAATCAGCACTTTGTCGCTGACGCCTGGGATCAAGCGTTTCAACTCGCCATAGCGTTTCGAACCATCGCGCAGAAAAAAAAGTATCAGTGGTTTCCACTTGCCCGAAATGACGCGCAGTGTGGCGTTGAGCCCGCAACCGGTACCGCAAACTTCATCAGATGTGGTCATAACCTGCCTACTTACCAAAAGGTGCATACTTGTCCTTAGGTTATCAGGGATGCATCCTTGTTCTCAAGCAAGCAGTTTTGCTTGCATCTACCCGCAATCGAGGATGCACAACATGACCAGACTCAATGGCAAGACCGCCGTTATCACCGGCGGCGCTACCGGCATCGGCCGCGCGGCGGCGAAGCGTTTTATCGAGGAAGGCGCTTTCGTCTTCATCTTCGGCCGCCGGCAGCAGGCCCTGGACGCTGCAGTGGCAGAGTTGGGGCCCAATGCCCGAGCGGTAAAAGGATCGGTTTCCAATGAGGCGGATCTCGGCCGGCTCTACGCAGCGGTTAAAGCCGAACGCGGAACCCTCGACATCGTCTTCGCCAATGCCGGCGCTGGCAGCCCACTGCCGCTTGGCAAGATCACCACCGAGCACATTGACGAAGCCTTTGATACCAACGTCAAGGGGACCATCTTCACGGTTCAGCAGGCACTGCCGCTGATGGGCCCAGGTAGTTCGATCATTCTCACCGGTTCGAGCGCCGGCACCACCGGTGCCCCGGGATTCACCGCCTACAGCGCAAGCAAGGCAGCCGTGCGCAATCTTGCCCGGACCTGGGCTGAGGATCTGAAGGGCACGGGCATCCGCGTCAATGTGCTCTCCCCTGGCGCAACGGCGACCGAACTGGCCAAGCAAGCGTTGGGCGAAGAAGGTCAGAAAGCCTACGGTGCAATGACTCCGCTCCAGCGCATGGCCGAGCCGGCGGAAATTGGAGCCGTGGCTGCGTTTCTCGCGTCGTCGGACAGCAGCTTCATGACCGCCAGCGAAGTCGCCGTCGACGGCGGCCTGGCGCAACTTTAAACCGCTGCGCGCGACCTCCTTTCCATCATTCGTCGGGTGCGGTAAATCCGAAAGGGAATAGTATGAGCTACGCAATTATCGGCTTCGGCAAAATCGGCCATGCCCTGGCAAAGGCGTTTGCCCGCAAAGGCATCGACGTAGCCGTGGCAGCCACTCGCAGTCCTGAAAACCTTGCAGCCGATGCGGCTGCTATCGGGCCAACGATCATTCCAAAAACGCTGGCCGACGCCGTCAGCGCGGACATCATCTTTCTTGCTGTGCGTTTTGAGTCCCACCTGGATGTCGCGAAGGCGCTGCCAACCTGGAAGGGAAAGACCGTCATCGATGTTACCAATGCGTATGGCGTATCGCCTGAAGAGCTGGGTGGTGAGCCATCGTCCAAGGCCGTCACTCAGGCGTATACGGGCGCAAGATTGGTCAAGGGGTTCAACCATTTGGGCTCAAATGTCCTTGAACAGGATCCGACCGTGCAGGGTGGCCGAAGAGTCGTCTTTTTAGCCAGCGACGATGACGCTGCCGCAGAGGAAATCGGTTCGCTTGCAGAAACCCTCGGCTTCGCACCGATCAAACTGGGAGGGCTTTCGGAAGGTGGATTGCTTGTGCAAGCGCGGGGCAATAGCTGGGGCCCATTGATCTTCAAGGATCTGGTCAAGCCAAACTGAGCAATGGATTAGATCCTGCCAGCGACGAATACAATCACCAGCGGTTGACAAGTGATATGAGCGTCGCCATTGACTGCTGCCGTCCAGTTACCTTTCCTTCGCTAACAAGCGTTTCGTCGATTTTGTCCGAACGAGGGCCATTTTTGAGCGGATGACAGCCAGAGGCCAGCGAGCGGAGTGACGCTTTGGGTTGAAAGACGTCACTCCCGAGCGGCTGTTTTTGGCCGATTGCCAGCTGTAACGAAGGGAAGCAAACGGCTATCAGCGACATTACCGTTTTTTGCCCTACGCCCACTACACGCTGCCAACCCCGTCGGCGTTGAGCCCATTTTTAGCTTGCTGAAACGTTTCATCAAGTTTATAAAAATGGCACAACTCCAAGAAAGGCTTCCGCCATGACCCCGCTCAAACTCTTTGTTGCCCTCAGCGCTCTGTCCGCTGCCTCCCACGCCATGGCCTGGGATTACGTTCTGCTCGACACCGACAAAGCCGCCCAGAGCTGGCAGATCACCAGCCAGCAACTCGGAATAAAAACCGACAAGCCCTTCAGCGTTACCCTGCGCACCTTGCACGGCGGTCGGCAGGAGGGCGTCAGCATCGTCGACATCGATAACGGCACGATGAAACTCTCGGTAGTGCCGACTCGCGGCATGAACGTCTTGCAGGCCTCGGTCGGCAGTGCGCGCATGGGCTGGGATTCTCCGGTCAAGGAAGTGGTCAATCCGTCCTTCATCGAACTCAATGGCCGCGGCGGTCTGGGCTGGTTGGAAGGTTTTAATGAACTGGTCGCCCGCTGCGGCTACGAATGGGTCGGCCACCCCGGCGTCGACAACGGCGAACTGCTGACCCTGCACGGTCGGGCCGCCAACATCCCTGCGAACAAAGTCACCCTGCATATCGATGAAAAACCACCGTACGCCATCACCCTGCGCGGCGAATTGAAAGAGCAGGCGTTCAAGAAAGTCGACTTCTCGGTCGCGACCGAACTGGTCACCGAACCCGGCAGCGTGGTGTTCGCCCTCAACGACACCCTGACCAACAACGGCGACTATCCGAAGGAATACCAGGCGCTGTATCACAGCAACTTCAGCACCCCGTTCCTGGAGCAGGGCGCTCGTTTCGCCGCGCCGGTGAAACAGGTGTCGCCGTTCAACGACAAGGCCAAGGGCGATCTGCCCGACTGGCAAACCTACCGCGCACCGACCAAGGACTACGACGAAACGGTTTACAACGTGGTGCCGTATGCCGATGCCAAGGGCGATACGTTGACCGTGTTGCATAACAAGGCCGGCAGCCTGGGCGTAGCGGTCGGCTTCAATACCCAGACACTGCCGGTGTTTTCCCTGTGGAAAAACACCGACACCCAAGGCCAGGGCTATGTCACGGGGTTGGAGCCAGGGACAAGTTTTTCCTACAACCGCCGTTACCAGCGGCCACTGAACCTGGTACCGACAATTGGGCCCAAGGAACACAAGCAGTTCCGCATCAGCTACAGCTTGTTAGCGGATAAGGCCGCGGTGGATAAGGCCTTGAAGCAGGTGAGCGAGATTCAGGATGGGCGGCAGACTGAAGTGCGGCAGACGCCGTTGGTTGATCTGACCAAGGAGTGATGCCGGCTGGGGCATTGTCGGTCGAAGTGTTCGCGCCCGATTCCGTCGGCTTGTTCAAGGTCCGCCAGCGAGCGCGTGACCTTGGGCAGTCGATGGGCTGCTTGCCATGATTCGCGCACTTCCCGCTCTAGGCCGATTCTGCTCAATTACGCTTCCCATCCACATCACTGGAACTAAACCCCTACGCACTTTAGATTATTGCGTAACCGTAAAACGAAACACCTGTTCCTGCAGGCCCTCTTTGATCAAAACAGCCAATTGTTGCGCCGCCGCAGTAGGCTCGCCGCCACCGCTGTGTAGCACATAACCAAGGCTTGGTAAGACGGGTAAACCAGAAACAACACTGAGATGGCTCGGCAACCCAATACGGGTACGCAGCGTCACGCCCAACCCCGCAGCGACGGCCGCCCAGATACCCGCGACGCTGGGGCTGGTGAGGGCGATGCGCCAGGGTATTTGCGCGGCGTCCAGCGCCTGGGTGGCGGCGCTGCGGAGTACGCAAGGTGCGTCGAACATTATCAAGGGCAGCGGTGAGTCATCAGCGGCGGTCAGCAATGGCGTATCGCGCGGCCCGATCCAGTGCATCGGTGTTTCGCCCAGGCGCGTGGCGTAGGGCGACATAGGCCCGGTGTCCCAGGTCAGGGCCAGGTCCAGGGCTTCACTTTCGACCAGGGTCAGCAGTTCGGCATTACGGGCGATCCTGACTTCGAGGCTCACCCTCGGGTAAGTCTGTACGAAGCGTCGCAGGATATCGCTCAGGAAATGTTCGCCAAAGTCCTCTTGAAGCCCCAGGCGCAGGGTCCCGGCGGTCTGGCTTTGATGCACGCTGTGGAAAATGCTGTCGTTCAACTCCAGTAACCGGCGGGCATGGCTCAGCAGTGATTCGCCTGTGGGGGTCAAGACCAGCCCGCGACCGGATTTAGCCAGTACCGGCGTGCCTATCTGCTCCTCAAGTTTCTTTAACTGAGCACTCACGGCAGACGTCGACCGACCGAGACGATCCGCGGCTTTGGCAAAACTGTTGAACTCCACACCCGTGACGAAGGTGCGCAATACATCAAGATCGAAGGTTGGGCGGCGCATTCAATAGTCCACTAATTCTGGATGGTCGATGCCATTAAATCTGATATTCGGAAGGGTTGCGACTTGATAATTTTCATCCTTCAAATCGGGACGTCAGAGGGAAAACCATCATGAATACGGCCATGGCCACTGGGCGCGAACTCCAAGGCAACTATCCGCAGAAGTTTGCCGAGTTGACCGACAAGGTATTGTTTGGCGACATGTGGACGCGTACGCAACTCAAGCCTCGTGAACGCAGTTTGGTGACGGTGGCTGCGCTGGTGGCGATGTACCGTCTTGAGCAACTGCCGTTTCATTTGCAACGTGCGCTGGATAACGGCGTGAGTGCCGACGAACTGGCCGAAGTCATCACCCATCTGGCGTTTTATTCAGGTTGGCCGACGGCCGCTTCGGCGCTGAATGTGCTGAGCGAACTACAGTTTTGCCTTTCAAAACGCCCGGAGTAAGCGCTGATGCCGTTTGCACGAATTTCACTGCACCGAGGCAAGTCGGCCGAGTATTTACAGGCGTTGTCTCAGGGGTTGCACGACGCCCTGGTCGAGAGCTTCGAAGTACCGAAGACAGATCGCTTCCAGGTCATTCACCAGCATGAGGTCGGCGAGTTGATATTCGATCCCCACTACCTGGGTGGGCCGCGTAGCCATGACTTTGTGCTGATCGCGATTACTGCCGGCCGTGCTCGAAGTGTTACGACGAAACAGCATTTTTACCGTGATCTGGTCGAGAAACTGGGGCGGGCGACGGGGCTGAACGCGGAGGACGTGATGGTGGTGATCACCACCACGGCCGGTGATGAATGGTCGTTTGGAGGAGGGCGGGGCAACTAGGTTTTAAGTAAAACGGGGTCATACCCTGAGGGTGCCCCTTGCTCTGTTTTCTATGCGCTGCAGTTGATGCCTGACGGTTTGACATCTACGACTCACGCAGTCTGTCCTTGTTCGAGTGGTGTGTGTTCGCAACTATCACCGTAGACCATAGACGGCCATGCTTCATTTTTTGTAGCCATATCACCTAGCTAGCTGTTAAGTAATAGCCATTCGGCTCTACTTTTATTTCGCCATATTACTTCCTGTGTGCGGGAACTTTCATCCCTGACGCGCCACAAAAAACGTTGCAAGACAGGGGTGGATAATTTTACTCGCAACAATACTCTTCATCTCTGTCAATACCATTACTCATATTTTCTATTAGAAAGAAGAGCCCTGTTCATGAACGTTTCGACAACCAACCGATACACCCCTGAAAAATCTTCGTACTACAAAAAATCTCCAGCGCTTGTTGTAACGAATGTAAAAGAAAAACTATTTGACCCTATCAACGCATTCAACGCACCTCAAAGACGGTTTGGTGAGATTTACGACAGCAGTTCCCATGCGGCCGTTATAAAAATGATAATGATAAAGTTCGGCCAGAACCCCACTGACATGTTCAAGACCGTCACCCGTACAGGAGAGTTTCATGACGTCACATTGAGAGACGGCACTCAGATACAGATCTCCGATAATGAATTGAAACAAACAGCTGCAGCCTCACGCTTTATTGGCAATGATGACTCAGTTATACGCAACGCTAATTTTGCGTTGTGTGTTTTTGTCAAGCACAAACAAATGTCCAGCTCTAAAAACGGTAACCACCAAGGGTTTGAACGTGTGCTATCAAATTCCTTACAAGGGGAGACGTCGTTTAATGTACTAAAAGGTCTGGGCATGGCTGGGTTAATCCGCCAGATTCCCTCCGAGGCGCTTCAGCAAAACGGCGGCATAGGGGTGATGACAACCGATAATTTTGGCGCCTGCCTGGTAAAGGATGACGCAGGACACGATTATGGTCGCAGACGACCGATTGATCGTCCTTACATTTACGTGTTAGACGAGAATAAGGCGTCGGCCGTTAGCAAGCCCACAAAAATATCCAGCGTGCCTGTTAGCACAACTAGCCCAGTAGCAGTCCCCGTGCTCGATCAGACTTCAGAGTTGTCGAACAAAAGAAATGGCGAAAAACCTTCTGATATCGTGAGGGGATTTGACGCCGAAGAACGGCCGTATGAAACCCGAATTGGATTTAATCGAATAGCTAACGTCATAAAAGTGTTAATGCTAAATTTCGGCCAAAGCCCGACTGACGTATTTGAAAAGGTCACACCAGCCGGGGACGGGTATGACGTGACGATGAGAGACGGCTATCAGTTGCATGTGTCGAAAGACGAATTGAAACGCACGGCTAAGGTCTCAACATTTTCCGGAACAGATGACGGAGCGGTCAAAGACGCTAACTTCATGTTGGCAGCATACGTAAAACGCAAACAACATGCCGGCATACGCGGTTATACCTTTAAGGATTTTAATAGCGCTTTAAACGATACCCAGGTTGGCGATGCGTCCGACGTTATATTTGATCGACTGGGTATGTCCGCATATATGATATCTGCCTATCCTGATAAGGTAGGAAAGAAGGGCGCTATCGCGCTCGGCGGCAAGTCTGACGGTTACGAACTTGTAATTGACTCCGTTATGTACAAGCATGGCAAACAAAAGCCTTACGTCGGAGAGGGTGGCTATATGATTGTCATGCCCACGCCGGATACATCTCCCATTGAGCCTAACAAAAAAATCTCGAACCTTTCGAGTATGCCCGTGGGCAAAAAACCTCGCGATATCTGGAGTGGGTTGTCTCAAGGCAGTGAAAACAATTGTGTGACTGTCTCATCGATCAAGGCGGCCATGCTGAAGTTCGGCCAACATCCGCAGGGCATTTTTAAACGCATTACCGAGACATCTGAAGGTTACACCGTGACCATGCGTGATTCATTCACGCTGCGCTTGACTCACGATGAGTTGAAAAAAGCGCGTTCAAGTGCTGATTTCTACGGCGATGATCAAGGCATGTTAAATGACGCCATTTTTTTGTATGCCGCGAGCGCTAAGCGAGAGCAAATGCTCGGGCAAACGGACAAGAGCTTTGAGTCAGCCATGGACCACCTCAATAGTGGTGCTATGCCCGACGAAGCGTTTATGCGCCTTGGTTTGGGTGGCCGCATTCGCGGAAGCAGTGCTGAGGAATTGGCCAATGGTGCGCTGGGCATTCTTGGAAATTTCCAACATAGTGTAGTTGTAACTGATGGATTCCTTGATAATCGTGGGCAAAAGATCAAGTTGTCAGGGTCGGAATGGATGCACGGCAGCTCGGCAGTAAAGCTAGTCTAGCGCTGGTTTGACTCTGCAACAAAATACCGGGGTATCTAGTCCTTAAATAGGTGCAAACCTATTTCAGTACTGGACATGGCTATCATCATTCTTATTCCGGAGTATTTCAGTGGTGGCATTGGGTAAAGGTTGAGGACGTTGAAAAAATCCCACGTGTTCTCAAGTTCTGGATGGTCATGCCGCCACTCGTCGCGGTTGTATCAAGCATAGGTATGGCTATCAGCGGGTTCTTTATAGAAAACTAAACTGCCCCGCCTTCCTAAAACTGGGAACCTCATCTCAGGCTCTCTATACTGGCCCCCCAGGATGGTAGTTCGAGCGCAGACTATGCCCGTCACACCCAATCAAAACTCCACTATCATCTTGGTCCAGGCTCAAGAAAGTGACTTGGATGATCTGGTAGCCATTCGGATTGAGGCCATGCGCGAAAGCCTGGAGCGTGTTGGGCGATTTGATCCAGTGCGCGCGCGCGAGCGGTTTGTTAGCGGTTTTGAAGCTCGCACCACTCGCTACATCGAGGCATCTGGCGAGCGGGTTGGTTTTTTAGTGGTCAAGCATCATCACAATGAACTCTTGCTCGACCATTTGTATGTGAGGCCGCGCGCGCAAGGATCAGGTGTAGGGGCTGCGGTGCTCACTCAAATTTTCAAAGAGGCGGATGCCGCGGCGCTCCCCATTAAAGTGGGGGCTCTCAAAGGCAGTGCTTCGAACCGCTTTTACATCCGCCATGGTTTCCGATTCATCGAAAGCAGTGAATTCGACAATTATTATGTTCGTCGGAGTGTTCCGGCGATTGGCCCAGCTGGCTAGCTGGACGCCTGATTGACGGTTAACACTCCTCTCGCCCTCGACCGCCAAGCAAACCCCACCACCATCAACAACCCCAACCCCGCCATCCCAGCCCCCGCCAACGAAATCGCCGTAATTCTAAGGGTCAGGTCACCAATAATTGAATGTGGTCTGATCCTGAGGAGTACACCGTCCCTTTTCCTGATTTCATCCGACCACTCTCTGCCATTAGTTCCTCAATGACTATGCCGGTGAAGCCCCTGGAGCGTCCAGTGCGTAGGCATGTACTTAGAGTGAAGTAGTCCGTTTCTGAAACGTTAAAACCACCCCTCTACACGTCTTACCTCCGCTGTGGCGCCTTCTTATAGTCGTGCGCCTCAGTCACTTGGAGGTGCACGCATGCAGGGACCCTACGCATTTATCAATGAATATCCCCAACCTTATCCATTGCTTAAACTAAGCCTGGCGCTTGATCCGTATACATACACCAAGTTCGACACCCTCAACCAGCACATCCGCAACACGGTGGTGTTGCCGGGGCAATTGGTGATCATCGGCGATAGCCGAACCGCCGCTTGCACCGCTGAAGAGGCACAGCTGATGCGCTCGGCACAAAATATAAAGCTCGCCCTGTTGGCGCACTCCTCAACCGACCAGTTCCTGATCAAAAATTATGATCAGGTGCAGGCTATCTTGAGCTATTCGTCCCTTGGCATCGGCAGTGCCAGCAGTGCATGGAGCAAGCATTTGGCGCAAGTCGAGAAGACCCTTATGGAAATCGAGAGTTTGCATAAGCAGTACTTGAGCAAAGGCACCACTGGGGCGAGGGAGGAGTTTTTGGTTAAGCGAAGGGCGCTGTTTTCCAGGTTGGACAGCCAAATCTCGGGCATGGCGCGCTTTGGTACGGGGTTGAGAAACGAAGGTTCGATTAAAAAGATGTTGGGCATTTCCAGTAAAAGCTATTGGCACCATGGAGACATTCGTGGGTATGAGGAAAGGGTCAAGCGTTTAGCCAAGGCCTCGCAAATATTGAAGAAGGGGACTTACATTGGCATAGCGCTGGATGTTGGGGCGACGGCGCTGGAGATAACGGAGGCGTGTTCCACAGGGCGTGAGCAAGAGTGTACGCAGGCAAAGTATGTTGAAGGGGGTAAATTGGTAGCCGGCGTTACGGGCGCAGCAGTTGGCGGGAGCATTGGGGCTGGTATTGGTATCAGCGCCTGTGTAGTTGTTTTTGGCATACCTACAGCGGGTGCTGGAGCCTTGGCATGTGCAATCGTAGGCGGTGCAGCAGGTGGGTTGGCTACAGGGGCGCTCGGAAGCGGGCTGGCGGAAAGTGCAGGCAAGTTTATCTACAAGACTGTGAGTAATTAAATGGCTTGGCTATATCTGGGCACGTGCTCCCTCATCCTCATGGTACTCAGCATTCCGCTCACTTTTTACGTGATGTTCAAAAAACTCGATGCCGCAGAGCACTACGTGCAACACAGCGACTATGTAGTCGGGTACAGGCATATTTTCCGTAATGCTCATTTTGAGGGGCGGCACGTGCGTGTAGTCGCCATGGCTATCATCATTCTTATCCCTAAAGTGTTTCAGTGGCGGCATTTGGTACAGGTTGGGGACGTTGAAAAAATCCCACGACGTCTCAAGTTCTGGATGGTCATGCCGCCACTCGTAGCGGTTGTTTCCATCATAGGAATGGCTATCAGTTGGTTCCTTATAGAACACTGAACAGGAAAATCGGGGTCAGACCCTGAGGAATCCCTGAGGGTCTGCTCCCGTTTTATGCGCAACCAGTCCAATGATCGCTACGGTTCCAGCCAGTCAGGATGAAGCTGCGGAAAACGCTCTTGCAGCCACTCAATAAACACTTGAACCTGTGGCGCCAGATGCGTCCGGCTGGGGTACAGCAACGACACGGGGCGAGGGGCTGGCCGATAGGACTTTAGAATTTCGACTAAACCGCGATTGTCCAAATGCTCTGCCACGGTGATCCCCGGCGCCTGGATTATTCCGAAACCCGACACGCCGCACTGAACGTACGCATTCGACTCGGTGACGGTGATGCCGGCGTTACTGACAAAGGCTCGATCCTGACCCTTTACTGAGAAATGCCACGGTAATGGCCTGTTGCTCTGACCGGACAAGAAGCTGACGCTTCGATGAGAGGCCAGATCCTCGAGTGTCTTTGGTTCACCGTGCTCGCGCAGATACTCAGGTGCAGCACAGGTAACCATGGTCGCCATCGCGATAGGGCGAGCGATCAACGTTGAATCCGGTAGATCGCCGATACGCAACGCACAGTCAATGCCTTCACCGACCAAGTCGACAGCCCGGTCCGTCACGCCAAGAATCATGTTGATACCAGGGTAGGCGCCAGTGAATTCTTTAAGGCTTTTGATGAATTCCAATTGCGCGAAAGCGGTCGGGATATCGACACGAAGTCGGCCTGCAAGCGTTGCACCGGATCGGTCGAACATCGACGTCGCAGCAGAAATACCCGCCAGAATTTCCTGTACCCGCTCATAAAACCGCTCACCCTCGGCGGTGAGTGCCACCTTTCTGGTGGTGCGCTGGAACAGACGCACACCTAATGAAGCCTCCAACTCCTGGATATACCGAGTGACCTGAGGTCGCCCGATGTCCAGCGATTCGGCGGCTTTGGTAAAGCTGCCAAGTTCGGCAAGCCTGGCGAACAGTCGCATCGATTGAAGTAATTCCATGACGCTTTCCTATGAAGCCCGGCTGAATAACCAAGTTGAGCAGGATTGTTGCCCAAGGATAGAACAATCATGTCTTTTTCTACGCATTTATTGCTTACGCTCAAAGGCAAAAAATGCACGCAAGGCCGAGCCGATCCTGGTGTGTGGCCATTGACGTGTATTGGGAGATTCGCAATGAAAGCTTGGTTATTGAAAGATTTCGGACTCGACAACCTGCAATTGGGAGAGGTAGCGACCCCGCACCCCAAGGCTGGCGAGTTACTGGTCAAGGTCGGTGCCGTCTCGCTCAACTTTCGCGACAAGGCTATCGTCGACGGCATCTATGAGCCCCATAGCGTACCCAAACCACTGATACCGGTGAGCGATGCCTCCGGCACCGTGGTAGCGGTCGGTGATGACGTCACACGTTTTAAGGTCGGTGATCGCGTCAACTCGCACCTTTATTCGCGCTGGCTGGATGGCGAGCCAGGGCCGAACGAACCCGATTACTGCGTCGGCTCGCCGTTGCCCGGCGGTTTAGCCGAATACATGATCATCCATGAAGACAGCGCCGTCGGCGCACCTGACAACATGAGCGACGAAGAGGCGGCAACGCTTCCGATTGCTGCGCTCACGGCCTGGTATTCGCTGGTGGACTTTGGACACATCCAGCCGGGCCAGACTGTGTTGGTTCAGGGTACTGGAGGTGTGTCCATATTTGCCGTGCAGATCGCGACTGCGCTCGGCGCGAAGGTCATTGCGACGTCGAGCAGCGACCAGAATTTACACGCCGTGAAGGCGCTGGGGGCCGTGGCGGGTATCAACTACAAAACGACCCCGAACTGGGCGGACGAAGTGCTGAAACTGACCGAAGGCAAGGGCGTGGATCTGCTGCTCGATGTAGCCGGCGGCAACGGCATCAATCAATCGGTTGCAGCGACCAAGGCATCGGGGCGTATTGCGCAGATCGGCTTTCTGACAGGGCAAACCGTTGAACTCAATCTGATGCCGCTCATTTTCCGTCAGACGACTATACGCGGCATCGCCGTGGCGCCACGCTCATCATTCGACCGGATGAACGCTTTCCTCGACGAACACAAGATCCATCCCGTAATCGATCAGGTATACCCGTTCGAGAAAGCGCGGGAAGCTTATGAGCATCTCGCGAGGGGAGCATTTGGAAAGGTTGTGATCAAAATCGCTTAATGACGTTAAGGCGCCGATATGGCGCCTTTTTCGCCTATCGCAGCAGAAGCATTCCCAAATTGGCTGACTACTTCCAATGATGGCCAATAGAATTCATCGCCGCCTGTCGGCGTGTTTTGCGTTGGCGCGTGTTTTCTCGTTGCGAAGGCTGTGTTTATAAACAGTTTTTCTGTGTGTTGGCTTGTGTCCTCTAACGCGTCGTAGATACAGGAGGGCGATCATTGACTAGTCAGAAGACTTTCATTCAAATAAGCTTGTTCTGGCTCTTGTTTTTGTTCTCAGTTTGAAAAAGGAAATCGATATGCCAGAAGAAAATATTTCCGTAAATCGAGGCGCATCCATGAATCTGTCTATTTCGGAACATGGTGCAGGTCGTTACAAATAATAATCGAGTGCTCTAGCCGGAATAAAAAAGGACTTTGCAAATGATCGATAGTAGAACTGAACCCAACCTGATGAAAGTGAACGATCCCAATAGCAATCCAAGGCTGCCTTTCAAGACCTTTAACCATATCGGGAGTTTTCTTTTAATTCTATTGAGTGTTTTTGCAACTGCTGCAGCTGCTGGTAGCCAGGGTGCACCGACTGAAAAAGAATATTCCGATGCAATAGCATCCTATGCAGCCTTGATTGGATTTGAACCTATGCATGGGAATGTTAAAGATAGCCTTCAATTTATTAAATATGTTGAGGATGGAAAAGTCACGAAAGAATACTTTGTTTCTTTTGGTGCCAATGGATGCATTGAGTCCATGAAATTGCAAAATACATATGCTGGAGAGGCTTCTGTAAACTTAAAAAAAATAAAAAACAAAATGACCTCGTTTCACGGGAAGGCTGAAGATGAATATTATGATCTTGATGCTGATTGCAAGATAGTGAAAAATATAAAAACCAATGAAGAGTATATCTATGAAAGTAATTTGATATCCGAGGTGAGGAAAAATGGAGAGATTGTAAAAAGCTTTAAATTTAACTCTAAAAATGAGCTCATTGAGGTCACTCAATATGCACCCTATGAATATGTGCAGAAATTAGAGTATCTAAAAAATAAAAATACCACAACGGGGATTGTAACCTCTGTTCACATGGGTGGCAGTTCAGCAAATGAAGATGCGTCATGCTTTGACTTTGACGCAAATAGAAATCCATCGTATTGTGACGTTACTCGTAATATAAGTTCTGAAAATAAAATTATAAAATACATGTACGAAAACAACTATTATTAATCTTTCAGCTTTTATCTCGCTGGGAAATCGGGGTCAGAAATCGGGGTCAAACCCTGAGGACTCCCAAGGGTCTGACCCCGATGCTGCTCTAGCTGGACAGGATGCTCCTCGGCGTCCGTTTTGGCACACTCTGGAGCGCTGGCTGTCGCGCCTAATTGATGGCTAACAGTCCCTTAACCCTCGACCGCCAAGCAAACCCCACCACCATTAACAACCCCAACCCCGCCATCCCAGCCCCCGCCAGCGAAATCGCCGGATAACCCCACCCGGCATTAATCACCACACCGCCCAACGCCGCCCCAATCGCATTGCCAAAATTAAACGCCCCGATATTCACCGCCGACGCCAGGTTAGGCGCGTCCTTGGCCGCCTCCATCACGCGCATCTGCAATGGCGGCACCAGGGCAAAACTGGCCACGCCCCATATCAAAATGGCCACCGCCGCCGGCAACGGCCAGCGCATCAGCACGGTGAACGCCAGCAACACCACAATCAGCACGCTCAGTGACACGATCAAGGTGCGGTCTATCGAGCGATCCGCAGCCTTGCCGCCCCACAGGTTGCCGAGTGTCAGGCCCACGCCGAACAGCACGAGCATGGCGGTGATGTAGGCGGTGGAGGCGTGGGTTTCGCTGCTGAGAATCGGCGCGATGTAGGTGAAGACGGTGAACATGGCGCCCGAGCCGATGACGGTGAGGGCCAGTGCGCCGAGCACCGGGCCGCGGCCCAGTACGCGGATTTCGGCCATGACGCTGACGTGTGGCGACGCCTTGAGATTGGGCAGGGCGAACCACAGCGCGGCCATGGCGACAACGCCGAGGCCGGTGATGCCCCAGAACGCGGTGCGCCAGCCGAACAGTTCGCCGAACCAGGCGGCCAGCGGCACGCCGCCGATGGTCGCGAGGGTGAGGCCCATAAACATGGCGGCCACCGCGCCAGCGCGTTTCTCCGGGGCTACCACGCTGGCGGCGACCACGGAGCCCACGCCAAAGAATGCGCCGTGGTTCAGCGAGGTGACGACTCTGGCGATCATCAGGCTGTAATAGTCGGTCGCGAGGGCGGACATCAGGTTGCCCAGGGTGAAAATCGCCATCAGCCCGATCAGCAGGTAGCGCCTGAGGATCTTGCCGGTGGTAAGGGTCATCAGTGGCGCGCCGAGCAGCACGCCCATGGCGTAAGCACTGACCAACAGGCCGGCGGCAGGAATCGAGACGCCGAGGTCGGCGGCGATGCCCGGCAACATGCCCATGGGGGCGAATTCGGTGACGCCGATGCCAAAGGCACCCATGGCGAGTGCAACAAGGGGTGGATTGATACGCATGGAAGGCTCCTTATCTATGCCGTCAATGCTACGATCCAGCCTTTGAAGGCGGTAGATGGCGTTTTTGGCAATCACCTTTGCGTAAGAGGCACAAATGGACTTCAACGGCAGGTCAGGTGAGATGTTGGTATTCGCCAGCGTGGCGCAGGAGGGCAGCCTGTCGGCGGCCGCGCGTGTGTTGGGGCTTACGCCGTCGGCGGTCAGCCGGATCATCGCGCGCGCCGAACAACGCCTTGGCACTCGGCTGCTGTTGCGCACCACCCGCGCGATCACCTTTACCGCCGAGGGCGAGGCGTTCCTGCGCGGCGCGCGACGTATCCTGGCCGATATGGACGAGGTGGAAGAGGCGATTGCCGACCAGGGCGTGCCGAAGGGCCGGTTGCGGGTCAGCGCCGCCCTGGGCCATGGGCGCATGACGATCGTGCCCTTGGTGGCCGCCTTCAGTGCGCGCTACCCGAACATCGTGGTCGACCTTACCCTAGGCGACGAGGTGGTCGACATTCTCGGCGGCCAGGCCGACGTGGCGATACGCTTTGGCCATCTGCCCGACAGCCCGCTGACCGCGCGCAGGCTCGGCGACACCGGCCAGGTGGTGGTGGCCTCGCCCGAGTACCTGCAGCGCCACGGCACCCCGCAGCAACCCGAAGACCTGCTGCGGCACAATTGCCTGCGCTTCAACTTTCGGCGTGCCGAACCCAATTGGCCGTTCAGGCGCGATGGCCAGGCGTTTTCCCTCAAGGTTGGCGGCAACATCGAATGCAGCAGTGGTGAAGCGCTGGCGCAGCTTGCACGTGTGGGGGCCGGTATTGCGCGTATCGGCGAGTTCACCGTCAGCGAAGATCTGCGGCGCGGCGAGCTGATACCGCTGCTGCAAGCCTGGAACCCCGGCGACGTTGAGCCGATTCACGCGGTGTTCGTCGGCGGCGCGGCGATGCCGGCGCGGGTGCGCTTGTTTGTGGACTTTTTGCTCGAGCATCATCAGCTGTAAGCGTCGGTTTGCGGGCACCGTGAGGCGCGCCAATGTGAACCTTTTTCGTGCGCATAATCTATTGCTGCGGCGGCTTATAACTGCTTGTATCCTTGCCCGCGAAACAGGGCGAATGGCTGCCGCCGGTGCCCAGGTCCACTGTCCGCTGTTATGGAAAACCGTGCTTGCCAAAGGTAGCAATGTGAAGCGTGATACCCACCTGGTTGTGCTTTTGCTGGTCGTTATCGGTTGCTCCCTGGGGTCATTGACGGTCTGGAAGGTGTTTGCCTCTCGAGATCGCGCCCTGCAGGAGGTGGACGTCCATGGCCTGAACCTTACCCAGGCGCTGTCGACTTATTCCGAAGGCATCGTGCGCCAAAGTGCGTTGCTGTTGCTCGGGCTTGTCGAGCGTCTGGAAACCGAAGGCAGCGGGCCTGCGCACATTCAGCGGCTGAGTACATTGATCAACCGCCAGCAGCCGCTGATGCCACAGCTCAGTGGTGTCACGATCTACGATCAACAGGGGCACTGGTTGATGTCCTCCAACCGGCCGATTCCTGCGGGCGCCAACAGCTCTGATCGCGCCTATTTCATTCATCACCGTGACGATCCTTCCCGCGAGATCTTTATCGGCCCGCCGATTGTCAGCCGGTCGAATCAGGAATGGGTAATGACCATCAGCCGGCGTTTCAATGATTCGCAGGGTACTTTTGCCGGTGTTGTGGCGGTGACCTTAGGCATCGAAAACTTCCTGCGCTTGTTTGGCAAGATCGATGTCGGGCAGGACGGCGCAATCGGCTTGTCGCATACCGACGGTACGTTGCTGGCGCGTTATCCGTTTCGCGAGCAGGACATGGGGCGCAACTTTTCCGCGTCGCCCATCTATGCCAAATACCTGGTTGATCAGTCGGTCGGCACCGCGTCGTTTACCTCTAGCCTGGACGGCGTGGAGCGGCTGTACGCGTTCCGCCAGAGTGACCGGCTGCCGCTGATCACCACGGTGGCACTCGGCAAACGCGAAGCCCTGGCCGCATGGCGCACCGAGGCGCTGCTGTCGGCGGTGGTGGTGGCGGGGCTGCTGGGGCTTACCGGTCTTATCGGCGGGTTTTTGATCCTGGATATCCGTCGGCGCACCGAGGCGGAAGATCAGTTGCGTGAAACCCAGCAGCAGTTGCTCACCTCCAACGGGCAGCTTGAGTTGCTGGCGATGAAGGATGCCCTCACGGGTTTGGCCAACCGCCGCTGCTTTGATGAGAGCCTCGCCAGGGAGGCGCTGCGCGCCGACCGTGAGGGCACGACGTTGGCTTTACTGATGATCGATATCGACTACTTCAAGCGCTTTAACGACGCCTACGGGCATGTGGCGGGGGACGCCTGCCTGCAGACGGTTAGCAGGATTTTCGAGGCGTGCGTAAGGCGGCCGTCAGACCTGGTGGCGCGCTATGGCGGTGAGGAAATGGGCATCATCATGCCGGGCACCGACAGTGACGGCGCCGCTGTGGTGGCCCTGCTGATTCTCGACCTTTTGAAGCAAGAAAACATCCTGCACAGCACCAGCCCGTTCGGGCGGCTGACGGCGAGCATCGGCATTGCGACGGCCACCGGGGTTCAGTTGCAAGACTTGCAAGGGTTGGTTGAGGTGGCGGATCAGGCGTTGTATCGCGCCAAGGCGGCGGGGCGGAACCAGTGTGCGATGGGACGCGGGTGATGGAGGGGGCACACCCCACCCCCTGCGCGACTTTACGTTACCAGTTATGTAGGCGTTAAAAGGCGATCAACGATCACCTGTCTGTTAACGGAAAAATACCTCGGGTTTTCCTGTGATTATGGCCGTCACAATCGCTTTCCCACACGCTGTTCAGGATTACACCTACAGTCATGCGATGCACGTCGTGAGCTCAGCTCGCCCGGGTTTCAAGCGGTTACATCTACCCAAAAGTTCCTGATTGAATGGCTTTATCCGCGCGCTGTAATCTGGAAAACGACCTGTCTGGATCCTATTCAGTGACGGGTTTTCTCTAGCTACCAAAGAGGTGTGTTGATGTCTTCAATCAATGGTTTCAGCTCATTCATAAACTTGCCTCAGTTTGATGCAAGCAGAGCCGACAATGACAAGCTAAAGAAGGGCGCAGGCGAGCTGGACCCTGGCTTTAGCGCAGGTTTCGGAAGGGGCGGCGTAGGCAACGAGATCGGCTTTACCGGCGAATACAAAAAAACCGGGCATGGCGCCGAGCGGGACCCTGGCTTCAAGGCAGGTTTCGGCAAGGGCGGCGTTGGCGATGAGATCGGCTTAACCGGCGAGCACAAAAAAACCGGGCATGGCGCAGACGAGCTGGACCCTGGCTTTAACGCAGGTTTTTCACGCCAACGCAGCTGGGCGTAAGCGTAACATTGCCCTCATCCGAGGGGAGGGCTGATTCGCCCTTTTGGGGTGCCAATACCGCCGTACTAGCGACGGTATTGGCACACCGTCAGAATGTGGCCTTTGGCTTAAGCAGAGGAGCAATCGAGGGGAGGTTTCAAACTCCACTCACCAGCTTCCCCCCATCCATCCGGCGCTTATACGCACTGTCCCGACTCGCCAGCCAGTAATACAACGGCGACGTCACCAGCAGCCCCACCACCCAGGACAAATCCGCCCCGTTGATGTGCTCGGAAATCGGCCCCACATACAGCGGCGTGTTCATGAACGGAATCTGCACTGCAATCCCGACCGCATAGGCCAGCAGCGCCTGTGGGTTGTACTTGCCGTAGATGCCGCCATCCACGCGGAAGATCGAGGCAATGTCGTACTTGCCTTTGTGAATCGCGTAGAAGTCGATCAGGTTGATCGCCGTCCACGGCACCAGCACCACCAGCAGCACCAGCACCATGTCGACGAAGTGGCCGATAAAGTCTTTGGAGGCGAACACGGCGGCGATGGCGCAGGCGGCCAGCACCAGCGTGGAGATCACCGCACGGCTTTTGGCGGTGGGGATCCAGCGGTAGGCGAAGGTCTGGATCAGGGTGATGATCGACAGCACGGCGCCGTAGAGGTTGAGGGCGTTGTGGCTGATCACGCTGAGCAGGAACAGCACCAGCATCAGCGGGCCGATGGCGCCGGTGGCGAGTTTTACTGCGTCCATGGTGTCCATGCCCACCGGGGTGGCAAGCACGGCGACGGCGCCGAAGATAAAGGCCAGGCTGGAGCCGAGGGCGGAGCCCAGGTAGGTGGTCCAGAAGGTCGACGCCACGGGTACGTCAGCCGGCAGGTAGCGCGAGTAGTCCGACACGTAAGGCGCAAAGGCGATCTGCCAGAGGGCGGCGAGTGAAACTGTTGCCAGCCAGCCAGAGATATTGAAGCTGCCACGGGTCAGAAAATCAGTGGTCTGCACGTGGGTGAAGATGTAGCCGAAGCCCAGCACGATACCGGCGCCGAGCACCCAGGTGCCGATGCGGTTGAGCACGTGGATAAAGCGGTAACCGATGATGCCGATGATGCCGGAACCAATCGCGCCGATCACGATGCCCACGGGCACCGGCACGCTGTCGACCACGCCGTGCAGGGATTTACCCGCCAGCACGATGTTGGAGGCGAAAAAGCCGATGTACATGACGCCGGCGATCACCACCACCAGCAAGGCGCCGAGGGAGCCGAACTGCGCGCGGCTCTGGATCATTTGCGGGATGCCCATTTGCGGGCCTTGGGCCGAGTGCAGCGCCATCAGCACGCCGCCGACCAAATGGCCAACCAGGATGGCGACGATGCCCCATACCAGGTTCAAGTGGAACAATTGCACACCCAGCGCGCCGGTGACGATCGGCAACGGCGCGATGTTGCCGCCGAACCACAGGGTGAACAGGTCTCTTACCTTTCCATGGCGGTCTTCGGGGGGCACGTATCCGATCGTGTGTTTTTCGATAAGCGGGGCGGAGGATGTTGCAGTGGTGACCATGACGAGCTCCAAGGCAAGGTGAGTACGTTGACGTACTTCGCTGTGCGCAGCCAAGGCGGCGCTTTGTTGTTGGAGTGATCATCTGCAATGGGCGCAGGGAGGTAAATTAGTAAGTTTGTTGCTATAGACCTTAAAAAATATAGCTTATCGGATTTTTTGCTCCGGTATGTTGCATGGTCTTGAATCAGTGTGAAAAAGCCGATTTTTACGCACTTGTTTGGGGCGAAGTCCCACGTTTCCGGAGGTCCCGATGGCTGCCTATAACCTGCGCCAGCTCAGATATTTTGTCACCACGGCCGAGTGCGGCAGTGTCGCCGAGGCGTCACGCAAGCTGTATATCGCCCAGCCGTCGGTTTCCACGGCGATCAAACAGCTCGAAGACAGCTTTGGCGTGCAGCTGTTCATCCGCCATCACGCCCAGGGCGTTTCGCTGACGCCCAGCGGCGCAAGGTTTTATCGCAAGGCGCTGGAGTTGCTGCGGGTGGCGCATGAGTTCGAACAAAACGCCCTGGCCGACAACGACGTGGTGGCGGGGCAGATCGATATCGGTTGCTTTGAGACGGTGGCACCGTTGTACTTGCCGCGCTTGATCGCGGGGTTCAAGGCGCTGTGGCCGGGCGTGGAGATCCGCATTCGCGACGGTGAGCAGCAAGAACTGGTGCAGGCGCTGACGGCCGGCAGTATCGATGTGGCGATGCTGTTTGAGCACGACCTGGGCGGCACCATCGAAACCACCCCATTGATGCCGCCGCAGCAGCCGTATGCGCTGTTGCCGGCCGATCACCGCTTTGCGCAACAAGCCAAGGTGTCGCTGGCGGACCTGGTGCTGGAACCGATGATTTTGCTGGATGTGCTGCCGAGCCGAACGTACTTCGTGAGTATCTTTGAAGAGCGCGGGTTAACGCCGAATATCGTGTTCAGCTCGCCGTCCATCGAAATGGTGCGCGGCATGGTAGGGCGCGGGTTTGGCTTTTCGATTCTGGTGACCAAGCCGTTTACCGAGTACACCTACGATGGGCAGAAGGTGGTGTGTGTGCCGCTGGCAGAAACGGTCACCGGCTCGGGACTATCCGCCGTCTGGCTGCGACGGGCGCCGTTGACCAAGCCGGTGCAGTTGTTTGTGGATTACTGCCGCGAAGAGCTCGCAAGACTCCTTGGCTGAATACCTTCTGATAAACACTGAAAATCACCTGTGGGAGCTGGCTTGCCTGCGATAGCGGTGGGTCCGCTGCAAATGTGCCACCTGATACACCGCCATCGCGGACAAGCCCGCTCCCACAGGTTGTGCGGTGGTTGGATTGGAACACAGGTCAAAAAATGTGGGAGCGGGCTTGCTCGCGAATGCGGTGGTCCAGCCAGCATCCATGTGTCTGACAGACCGCTTTCGCGAGCAAGCCCGCTCCCACAGTTGATCTGTGGTGTTGGGTAGGGAGATGGTTCAGGCGCGGATTGAGTCGAGCATGCGCTCCAGCATGGCATCACACCCGGCCAACTGTTCGAGGCTCACAAACTCATCCGGCTTATGCCCCTGGTCCATACTCCCAGGCCCACACACCACCGTGGGTATGCCCACCGCATCAAACAACCCACCTTCAGTGCCAAACGCCACGGTACCGAAATCCCGCGAGCCACTGAATGCGGCAATCAACTCCGCCGCCTGGCTGCGTTCATCGGTCACCAACCCCGGATACGCCGACAACTCGGTAAACCGAATCGCGCTCTGTTTACTCACCGCCTGCATGCGCGGCAGCAGCTGTTGCATGGCATAGGCTTGCAGCTCCTCAGCCACTTCACCGGGGTCCATCGACGGCAATGCGCGCACCTCAAAATCAAAGCGGCAGTCGGCCGGCACAATATTCAACGCCTTGCCGCCTGTAATCACGCCGGTTTGTATCGTGCTGAACGGCGGATCAAACCGCGGGTCCTGCTGCTCGCGCAGGCGCTGGCCAATCCGCCCCAGCTCGCCAATCAATTCGGCGGCATGCTCAATCGCATTCACCCCATAGGGCGCATACGCCGAATGGCAGGCCTCGCCGTGCACATCACAGCGCATCGCCAGTTTGCCCTTGTGGCCAAGCACCGGTTTCAGCTCGGTCGGCTCACCGATAATGCACAGCATCGGTTTGACCGGCCGTTGCTCCAGCACTGCGAGCAGCGAGCGCACACCCAGGCAGCCGACTTCTTCGTCGTAAGACAGGGCGATATGCACCGGGATACGCAAGTTGGCTTTTACCAGCGCAGGCACCAACGCCAGCACACAGGCGATATAACCTTTCATGTCCGCCGTGCCGCGGCCAAACAGCTTACCGTCGCGTTCGGTCAATTCAAACGGCGGCACCGTCCACGGCTGGCCGTCCACCGGCACCACGTCGGTGTGCCCCGACAGCACAATGCCCGGCAGTTGCACCGGGCCGATGCTGGCGAACAGGTTGGCCTTGCTGCGTTCCTCGTTGTAGACCAGCTCGCAAGCCACGCCGAAGCCTGCAAGGTAATCGCGCACGAATTCGATCAGCAGCAAGTTGGACTCGCGGCTGGTGGTATCAAACCCCACCAGCGTTTGCAGCAGTTCGCGGCTGCGGCTCATCGCTCGGCTGCAGCTCATCGCTCGTCTCCGGCCACGCCGTAGCCCGGTGAGCGGTCGGGGGCGAGGGCGCGGTCAATGTAGTCCTGCACTTGCGGGCGGTAGGCGTCCCAAAGCTTTTGCAGCTCGGCAATGGGCTGGTCATCGGCCCAGTCCACGCGCAGGTTGATGATCGGCCAGGTCAGCTCGCCCACCACCACCAGCGCGGCGGAATGCACCGGTCCGGCTTCGCCACCGGCTTCGATGGCGGCGTGCATCGCCGCCAGCAAGCGATCGGCGAGCTGGCCTTCGCCGTGTTCGAAGGCGTGCACCATCGCCTCGATCACCGCGCGGTCGGCGAGCATATTGCCCGCCGCCACACACTGTTCGCCCGACACAGCATGGTGGGTGCCAAGGGTTTCGCTGCCGCTGAAATGCACACTGCGGCCCAGGTGATCAATCGCCGTCAGTTGCCGGTATTGGCTGTAGCCGTTGCTGGTCAGGGCTTTGTCGACGGCGGCGGCAGGGTCGAGGCCTTGTTCCAGCAGGTCGAGCACGTCGGGGCCGAGGGCCGGCAACGTGATGTTCTGGGTCGACACCGCGCCCACACCGGGCCGCAGCCATGGGCAGCGGGCGCCTACGGCGATGCTTGAGGAGCTGATGGCGATGCCGAGCTGGCCGGTGTCCGCGCAACGGGCGACGATTGAAAAGGTCATGGGCAGCTCCTTATTCGGGGATCACGGCGATCACGTCAATTTCCATCAGCCACTGTGGCTGGCCCAGGGCCGAGACCACCAGCCCGGTGGAGATCGGGAACACGCCTTTGAGCCACTTGCCGACTTCCTGGTACACCGGCTCACGGTAGCGCGGGTCGATCAGGTAAGTGGTGGTTTTTACAATATGGCTCAGGTCGGAGCCGGCCTCTTCGAGCAGCTGCTTGACGTTTTTCATCGCTTGCTCAGCC
Source organism: Pseudomonas onubensis (assembly GCF_965653655.1). Classification (NCBI taxonomy): domain Bacteria; kingdom Pseudomonadati; phylum Pseudomonadota; class Gammaproteobacteria; order Pseudomonadales; family Pseudomonadaceae; genus Pseudomonas; species Pseudomonas onubensis. Next base: position 60,821 of record NZ_CBFHAZ010000012.1, read on the forward strand.
TGGGCGCGCGGGTCGCCAAGGCCAATCAGGTTGCCGTCGAAGTCGGTGCCCACCTGGCCGCGCACATACACGGTATTGCCGGCACGCACGGCCTGGCACAGGTCGTTGTCCAGGCTCTGGTTAGGGTAGGTTTCCTTGGTGTTGAACATGCGGATGCGAGTGTGAGTAGGCATCAAAAAAACTCCGAAAAAAGTGCTCAGGCAATGACAGGCGATTTTTGCGCAACCGGTGCAGGTTCGCGGTATTCAAGGTATTGACGCTGGATGGCAATGTGATCGGCCACGTATTTGGCGTCATGCCAAACGCCCCAGATAAACGACGAACCCCGGCGCGACTGCCACGGCAAACCGAGGAAGTAGATGCCCGACTCGCTGGCCACACCGCGCTGATGCTGCGGCTTGCCGGCGGCATCAAACGCATCGACTTTCAGCCAGCTGTAATCCACGGCAAAACCGGTGGCCCAGATGATCGAAGTGATACCGGCCTTGGCCAGGTCCAGTTCCAGGATCGGATTTTTGATGCACTCGGCATCCGCGAACACGCGGCGCGCTTCGGGCTCCAGCGGCAGGTCGAGGCCATTGCGCTCGATGTAGGCGTCTGCGGCATCCAGCAGGGCCAGGTAGTTCTCGTCGCCGCGTGCCAGGTTTTCAACCAGGTTGGCTTGGAAGCGCGCGACGCTGCCGTCGAAGGCTTGGGTGAGGCCGACCAGGGTCATGCCTTGCTGGGCCAGCTCACGAAAATCGATGGTCTTGCCGCCGTGGGCGCCACTCACGGCAATGGTCACGTGCTCGCGACCGGGTTTCATTGCGGCCTGGTCCCACTCGCCCAACACGCCCAGCCACCAGCAGAAATCGCGGTTGCGATAGGCACGCGGCGGGCGGTCGTGGGCACCGACCGACAGGTACACCTGGCGCCCGGAACGCTGCAGCTCATCGGCAATTTGCACGCCGGATGAGCCGGCGCCGACCACCAGCACGGCGCCGGTGGGCAGTTGTGCGGGGTTGCGGTAGTCGGCGGAGTGGATCTGATGCAGCGCACTGTCTTCAGGCGCGATGGCCGGGATCACCGGCTTCTGGAACGGCCCGGTGGCGGCGACCACGCGGTTGGCTTCGATCACGCCTTCGCTGGTGTGCACGGTAAAGCCTGGGCGGCCGACGTTACGCACCACAGAGGTCACCTCCACGCCGGTGCGGATTGGCGCGTTGAACTTGCGCGCATAGGCTTCGAAGTAATCGGCCACGCGCTCTTTTGGCGCAAAACCATCGGCGGCTACATCATTAAATTCCAGGCCAGGAAAGCGGTCATGCCAGGCCGGGCCGTTGGCGACCAGCGAATCCCAGCGCCCGGTGCGCCAGCGCTCGGCGATACGGCTGCGCTCCAGCACCAGGTGCGGCACGCCTTGCTTGCTCAGGTGCTCGCTCATGGCCACACCGGCCTGACCGGCTCCCACTACCAGCGTGTCTGTTTTTGTTATGGCTTGAGTCATGTGTCTGTCCTTGCGTAATGCAGTTGGATTCAGCTTGGGCATGGCTTCAAGGCTAGGGGGAGGGCGATTTTTAATAAAATATTATTAAGCTTTGGAGTGAGCATAAATATCGGATGCAAGCTCACCCTATCGGGTGATTTCGAGGACGCAGCGGGTGTGTGACCATCCTCGCAGTTCTTTGAGCGAGGCTTCGACGTGGAAAACGACCGGCTTTCTTCTGCGCAATGGTTTGAACAGATGGCCCAGGTGACCGATAACATCGGGCAATCGGGGTTCGCTGCCGCCTTGTTCGATGCCCTCGGGTATGTGCAGCCGATACAGGCCACGACGCTGTATTTTTACCCACGTGGCGGCATGCCCAGTGCACTGTTCGAGTTGGACGGGCCGTGGTTGCCGCAAGGCAATGTGCGCCAGTACCTGTCGGGCTTTTACCTGCTGGACCCGTTTTACGACGCCTGCGTGGAAGGCGTCAGCTCAGGTTGCTATGCCTTGGCCGACGTTGCGCCTGACCACTTTGAGCTGAGCGAATACTTTCAGTCGTTCTACCGGCACTCTCAGCTCGAAGACGAGCTCAATTACATCCTGCAATCGAGCAAAGGCTCCAGCCTGGCGGTGTCCCTGGCGTTTACGCAAAAGCTCGACGCCGTCACCACCGCACAATTCAAGCGCATAGCCCCTTGGGTATTGGCCGTGCTGGGCAAACATTTTGTCAGCCTGGATGCCCACGGTGCACGCTTCGAAAACCTGCTGGAGCAACGCATTCACGCGGCATTGAACAACTTCGGCTCGTCGATTCTGACCGAGCGCGAATGCCGCATCGCCCAGCTTATTTTGCGCGGGCATTCCACCCGCTCGCTGGCCGAGCGGCTTGAGGTGTCGGAAGACACCATCAAGTCCCACCGCAAACACATCTACACCAAGCTCGATATCGGCGCGCAGTCGGAACTGTTTGCGTTGTTTATCGACTCGCTCGCCGAAGCCCAGGGCGTGCTGAGCAAAGACCCGCTTGAAAGTTACATGAGCAAGCACCGCTGAGCGGCCTTGCTAGCCCTTGCGTCACGACCAATAAGAGAGAGAAAAACATGAACTTACCCGCCCAATTGCAACGTCGCACCGAGGATTACCAGCAGTCCGATGCGGCCCACCATATCCATGGGTTTGTCGACCAGAAGGCGCTGAATGCCGAAGGCCCGCGTGTGATGGTGCGCGGCGAGGGCTTGTACCTGTGGGACAGCGAAGGCAAGCGTTACCTGGACGGCATGTCCGGCCTGTGGTGTACCCAGTTGGGTTATGGGCGTCGGGATTTGACCGCCGCCGCCGCCGCGCAGATGGACCAGCTGGCGTACTACAACATGTTCTTTCACACCACCCACCCGGCGGTGATCGAGCTGTCGGAGCTGCTCTTCAGCCTGTTGCCGGGGCATTACAGCCACGTGATCTACACCAACTCCGGCTCCGAGGCCAATGAGGTGTTGATCCGTACGGTGCGCCGTTATTGGCAAGTGGTCGGGCAACCGCAGAAGAAAATCATGATCGGCCGCTGGAACGGCTATCACGGCTCAACCCTGGCGGCCTCGGCGCTGGGCGGCATGAAGTTCATGCACGAGATGGGCGGCATGATTCCCGACGTCGCACACATTGACGAGCCGTATTGGTTTGCCCATGGCGGCGAGCTGACACCGGCCGAATTCGGCCGTCGTTGCGCGCTGCAATTGGAAGAGAAGATTCTGGAGCTGGGCGCCGAAAACGTCGCCGGGTTTATCGCCGAGCCGTTCCAGGGCGCGGGCGGCATGATCTTCCCACCGGAGAGCTACTGGCCCGAAATCCAGCGCATTTGCCGTCAATACGATGTGCTGCTGTGCGCCGATGAGGTGATTGGTGGTTTTGGCCGTACCGGCGAATGGTTCGCCCACCAACACTTCGGCTTTGAGCCGGACACCTTGTCGATTGCCAAGGGCCTGACCTCCGGCTACCTGCCCATGGGTGGCCTGGTGCTGAGCAAACGCATCGCCGAGGCGCTGGTGGAGCAGGGCGGTGTGTTCGCCCATGGGCTGACCTATTCCGGCCACCCGGTGGCGGCGGCGGTGGCGCTGGCCAACCTCAAGGCGCTGCGCGATGAAGGCATCGTGCGCCAGGTCAAGGACGACACCGGGCCGTACTTGCAGCAACTGCTGCACGAGGTGTTTGGCAACCACCCAATGGTCGGCGAGATCCAGGGCACGGGCCTGCTCGGGGCGTTGCAGTTCGTCGAAGACAAGGCCACGCGCAAACGCTTCGCCAACGAAAACGACCTGGCCTGGCAGTGCCGCACCTTTGGCTTCGAAGAGGGTGTGATCATCCGCTCGACCCTGGGCCGCATGATCATGGCGCCGGCCCTGGTGGCCACGCGTGCAGAGCTGGATGAGCTGGTCGACAAAACCCGGATTGCGGTAGACCGCACCGCACGGATCGCGGGAAAGCTGTGAAGTGATCTGCCCACCACCCTGGGTGCGGGGTGGTGAGCAACCTCCATCAGACAAGGCTTGAACGGCAGCGAGCTCATCGACTGCCGCGATGGCCTGCATCCTTCTTTCCAGGAGTCACCCATGAATACAATAACAAGCGTGGCCGAAACTCCCTCCCATCACACTTCAGCCAAAGCCGCTTCAACGCGGCGCTTTCGCCAGCCGCTGGGGCTGGTCGGGCTGGTGCTGTTCGGCCTGGCCTACATGGTGCCGCTGGCGGTGTTTACCACCTATGGGCTGGTCACGCAGATGACCAAGGGGCACTTGCCGACCGCCTATATGCTGACCCTGGCGGCCATGTTGCTGACCGCCTACAGCTATGGCCGCATGGTCCAGGCGCATCCGTTTTCCGGCTCGGTCTACTCCTATACACGCAAGGCGTTCGGCGCGTATTTCGGCTTTATCGCTGGCTGGACTCTGCTACTCGACTACATCTTTTTGCCGCTGCTCAGTTATTTGTTGATCGGCATCTACATGTCCGAGTATTTCCCGGCGGTGCCGACATTTGTGTGGGTGCTGGGCTCGATTGCGCTGGTCACGGCGCTCAACCTGGTGGGTATCGAGTCCATCACGCGGGTCAACTGGGTCCTGATCGTGGCCCAGTTGGTGTTCATCGTGGTGTTCGTGGCGCTGTCGGTGCACAACCTCAGCGGGCAGTCGGCGCCGGTTTCGCTGCTGGCGCCATTCCATCATGAAGGTTTCAGCGCGCCGTTGATCATGGCCGGGGCGGCGGTGCTGTGCTTGTCGTTTCTGGGCTTCGATGCAGTGTCGACCATGGCCGAGGAAACCCCCAACCCGCGCCGCACCATTCCGCTGGCGATCATGGTGGTGTCGCTGTTTGGCGGCTTGCTGTTTTTGCTGGTGTCGTATTTCGCGCAAATGGTCTTCCCGGAATGGAACACCTTCGTCGACCCGGATTCGGCCTCGGTGGATGTGATGCGCCGGGTCGGTGGCGAGGTGCTGGTGACGGCGTTTACCGCCACTTATGTGGCCGGCTGTTTCGCCTCGGCGATGGTCTCCCAGGCCAGCGTATCGCGGGTGTTGTTCGCCATGGGCCGTGACGGCGCGCTGCCTCGCGTGCTCGGCAAGCTGGTGACGAAAAAACGCGTGCCGGCCACCGCGATTGTGCTGGTCAGCCTGTTCTCGTTGATTGCGCTGTTCATCACCCTGGACACGGTGGCCAACATGATCAGCTTTGGTGCGCTGTTCGCGTTCTCGGCGGTGAACCTGGCGGTGATCAAGCATTACGTGGTCGACCAGCAATTACGCGGCACCAGGAACTACCTGCTGTATGCCGCACTGCCGGCGCTGGGGTTCCTTAGCACCGTTTGGCTGTGGACCAGCCTGTCGAGCCTGTCCTTCACCATCGGCCTGTGCTGGATGGGTGTTGGCCTGATTTGTCTGCTGGGGATCACGCGCGGCTTGCGCGTGAAGATGCCCGAATTGCAGATCGCAGAATAAAACCTTCACCTGTCCATCCACCTTGATTGGGAGTACACCGTGTTCGACCTTAATTACTGGCAACAACGCGTTGCCCGCCAGACGTTCATCGACACCGCCTTGATCGGTGGCCGGCCGGTGAGCGCCGCCTCCGGAGCAACTTTTGATGCAATCAACCCAGCCACCCACCAGTTGCTGGCGCGTGTGGCCGCCTGTGGTGACGCAGAAGTAGACCTGGCCGTGCGCAGCGCCCGCCAGGCCTTCGATACCGGCCCTTGGCGGCGTATGCCGCCGGTGGAACGCAAAAGAATCCTGATCAGGCTCTCCGAGTTGCTGATGACTCACCGCGAAGAACTGGCGCTCCTGGATTCGCTGAACATGGGCAAGCCGGTGATGGACGCCTACAACATTGATGTGCCCGGCGCCGCGAATGTATTCGCCTGGTACGGCGAGGCGCTGGACAAACTCTACGATCAAGTCGCGCCCACCGCGCCCGACGTACTGGCGACCATCACCCGTGAAGCATTGGGCGTCGTTGCGGCGGTGGTGCCGTGGAACTTTCCACTGGATATGGCGGCCTGGAAACTCGCACCGGCATTGGCAGCCGGTAACAGCGTGGTGCTCAAACCGGCCGAGCAATCACCCTTTTCGGCCTTGCGCCTGGCGCAACTGGCCCTGGAAGCGGGTATCCCGCAAGGGGTTTTGAACGTGGTGCCGGGCCTTGGCGAAACTGCCGGCAAGGCCCTGGGGCTGCACCCTGACGTGGATTGCCTGGTGTTCACCGGCTCCACGCAGGTCGGCAAGTATTTTATGCAGTACTCGGCGCAGTCCAACTTGAAGCAGGTGTGGCTGGAGTGTGGCGGCAAGAGCGCGAACCTGGTGTTTGACGACTGTCAGGACCTGGACCTGGCGGCCGAGAAAGCCGCTTTCGGGATCTTCTTCAACCAGGGCGAAGTGTGCTCGGCCAACTCGCGGCTGTATGTGCAGCGCTCTATCCATGACGAGTTCGTTGAGCGTGTGATTGCCAAGGCGCGTGCCTGGATGCCGGGTGATCCGCTCGACCCTGGCAGCGCTGCCGGTGCCATTGTCGACAGTGAGCAAACCGCTCGTATCATGCGGGCGATCAATCAGGCCCAGGGCGAGGGCGCCAGGCTGCTGGCGGGTGGCGAGCAGGTGAGCATTAATGGCTCTTCCAATTTCATCCAGCCAACGATTTTTGCTGAGGTGACCTGCGACATGCAGCTCTCGCGCGATGAAGTGTTTGGCCCGGTGTTGGCGATCAGCGCCTTTGACACCGAAGAGCAAGCGATACAGCAGGCCAATGACAGCGTCTACGGGCTGGCGGCCTCGGTCTGGAGTGATAACCTCAATCGCGCGCATCGGGTGGCGCGTGCTTTGAATGTCGGCACCGTCTCGGTCAACACCGTCGATGCCCTGGATGTGGCGGTGCCGTTCGGCGGTGGCAAGCAATCCGGGTTCGGGCGCGACCTGTCGCTGCACGCCTTCGACAAGTACACGCAGCTTAAAACCACCTGGTTCGCGCTGCGATAGCCAAAGCGGTCAGCCGGTCGTGTATTCATGGGTGCACGGCCGGTTCGGATGCAGGCAAACTGGCGCATCACTCAGAGGGTTGTTATCACCATGGTCAACATCCGCTTCATGCAGGTCGGCGACTACGACGCCGTACTCGAACTGATGCAAAACACGCCCGGCATTTCCCTGCGCGACGCCGACTCCCGCGAGGCCACCGAGCGCTACCTGGCGCGCAACCCGCAGATGAGTTTTGTCGCCGAGGCGCAAGGCCGCGTGATCGCCTGCGTGATGTGCGGCCATGATGGCCGGCGCGGCTACCTGCAACACCTGCTGGTGCTGCCGGACTACCGCCGCCAGGGCATCGCCCAAGCGTTGGTCGAGCGCTGCCTCACTGCGCTTGAGCAACTGTGCATCCACAAATGCCATCTCGACGTGTTCAAGACCAACACCCATGCTGCCGAGTACTGGCAAGGCCAGGGCTGGACGCTACGAACGGATATCGACCGTTATTCATTCACCCAAAAGGGCAATGAAAACGCATGAAGGAAGGACTCAATGCTGCAAATCACACGGGCCACCCGCGACGACGCCACCACCGCTTTTGACATCCGCCGCGAAGCGATTCGCAGCCAATGCATCGGCGCCTACACCGCCGAGCAAATGGCGCTGTGGACCCATGGCCGCGCTGAAGACGGTTACGACACACTGATGGACAAGCCGTTTTACCTGGGCTGGGTCAACGACGAACCGGTCGCCACCGGCATGCTCGATCTGGACAACAACGAAGTGGGCGCGCTGTTTGTGCTGCCTACGTTTACTGGCCGTGGTTACGGCAAGAGCATGCTGGATCACCTGGAAAAGCTCGCGCGGGAACTGGCGATTGAAGAGGTCGTGCTGGACGCGACGTTGAATGCGGCGAGTTTCTACCGGGCCTGCGGGTATGTGGGCGATGAGCAGGCGGTGTATCACTCGCCTTCGGGATTGGAGCTGGCGTGTATTCCAATGGTAAAACGGCTTTGACCGCTCCCACCGTTGATTTCAACCAGCGCTGAAGGCCGTGCGCAGTCGCTGAATAACGTGCTCCACGGTGGGGCCCTGGATGGCCGGCGGCGTGAGGCTCTCGCCAAATTCACGCCATACAAACAGCGTCAGCTCGGCCCCATCGGTGAGCGCCTGTTCCTGCGTGCCCAAACCTTGCAGCACCCGATACCGCGCATCCCGCCAAAACGCCTGCTCCACCCAGTCGTACACCGGGATAAAGTGAAAGTGCAGCGGGAAGCCTGGCATGTGCCCATAGCGGCTGATGTACAGCCATTTCGGTTGCAGCTGCGCCTCCATCACTCGTTGGGTTTTGGCGAGTAGGCCACCCAGTTCAGCCAGCGCGGCCTCGGGCATAGCAGCCAGGGAGTCGATCGGCGCTTTGGCACCCAGCATCAGGTAGCCCGGCAGCTTTGACGCCAGGTGATGGTTGAGCCGCCAGTGCGCGGTTTCATGAATGATGAAAGCGGGGTCGATCTGCATAAGCACGCGTCCATGAGGGCAGGGTGGGCAGGATAACAAGTGTGGGCGCCTGTATATTCCAAGGACCTGCGATCGGTGTCTATGGTCCTGAACGATCTTTACTCCAGGCTGAACGCCTGTTCTGGATAGTGCGGCGTCACCAAGCAAAGAAAACGAAAATGCCCCTTTGTATATGACAGTTACTTCCTACCGAGTTGTAGGAAGCATCTTTTCTTCGAAGTGAGGCTGGTTATTCGAGAATATTGGACTCAATATAAGTTCGAATTAAATCGTTGGTTAAGTGCCTGTCAGGTAATCGCGGTCGATGGGGATCTACCAGGTGATTATATAGTCGAACTGCACCAGCAAGCAGGGTCTGCCTTACGAGCAGGGCGAAAAGTAAGAAGGGATCTGCCCATCGGGCCAAAAGGGATTTTCAATGAAACTGACACCTGGTTTTATACGAGATCAAATTCGCCGGGAGCACGTCATTACGCGGGATATAAGTTATGTGGCGGAGCAAGTGGAACACTGGTGGGCGAATTATCAATCGTGCCCGTCCAATCATGCATTAAAGCTACAGTTAATCTCATTGTTGAGCACTGCATTGCGAAAAAGCGACAAATGCTACTTTGAGAATGTCGGAAAGAACGGGGTGTCCGCCGTCTGTTTGATTGGCGTTTTCCAGACGGACAGCTATCGCCTTGCACTGATTGTTCATGAGGCGCTTTGTGAACTATTTCATCTTCGAGATATTAAGTACCCCTATGAGCACCACAAGGCTCTATTTCTAAAGGCCGACGGTGAAAAATATCGCGACTGGGGGAACGGTGCTGGCGAAATTACGCCTCACTCCGATGATCTGTATGAGGCTGAATCAACCGACCTTCTTGCACTCACCGTCTGTCGAGACAAAACATCCACCCCGACACAATGTTTTCCAGCAAAAACGATTATAGAATGTCTGAGTGACGCAGAGTTGTCGAGACTGGCAAACATAACCGCCATTTTTCGATCAGGCAAGAACGTCAGCTTATCAAAAAGTTGTAGGCGTAAACTTGTCCAGTATGACCCGATTTATGGAGTTCAACTTTACCTTGATTTTCGTATTGATACTGACGTCGGCGAACGTATGATTGCAACTTATCCTGAAGATGCCGAGTTTCTACGAAAGCTACGCCTTAAAATTCCCTCATGGACGCCCGTGTATTCAGCCTCCGCGACGGGCACGTTTTTTATCATGGCCAATTATAAGGTGTTGCATGCCCGTCCAGTTATACAGTCGAGTGTTGCGTCTCCCGCTAACCTCCATAAAATAAATTTCCATGACACACCACGTCTTCTCTTTCGAAGCAAAGGCCCCCGGCACAATTTGTCTTTGGCACAAGAGTATAGCGAGTATTTGTTACCCTGAGGCCTGCCCGGCCAGCGCTTGTCTTCGGTGAGCTCAAGGAGAGCTAATGAAAGGTATTTTCATTGTCAGGCTGATCGTCGCGACCGCATTGTATACGATTTTGGGGCGCGCTACGTTATGGTTTGACCCTATATCCAACGCGCTACTTATCTTCGGTAGTCGTTTTTGTTTAATATTTTCCCCTTTGTTTTTTTACCATTTCAAAGGCAACTCAATTCCTGTAGCTATACTGGTCGCGGCACTGGGTACTCTGTTTATCTTACTGCCAGGGCAGATTTTTCTTGTGATGGGGGCCGTGCTTATAGGCACGGGCGTCAGTGTCGCTGGGTACCTGATAAGAGCCTATGCTTCCGAGAGTATCAGTGCCGCTTCACGGAATAAAATTGCGATCAATTCGGGTGTAATAGTTGCCGGTATCGCCCTTTCCTTACCGATGCAGAGTAACGCTGTCGTTGCGTCAGTCAGTTTTATATTTCTGTTGATTGCTGCGTATATTGCCCGACACGCCGCTCTGTCCCGGGCGTGCATCGATCTTCCCGCAGGAAGTACTGCATCAATGGCCGTCCGACTGGCCTGGGTACTGTTGGGGTTGACCATGGGTATCAAGTTATACAGCCCATTTACCCTGCTGCCGCAATACATCGTTGCAACTACCGGAAGCCTTGCGCAGTGGTACGGTTTGATTGTTCTTGCGAGCAGCTTTTTTATAGTGGTTTTTCAACAGGCGATCGTCAAGATTACAAGCCGGATCACCGGCGACAGGGGGGCGATGTTTACAACATTTCTAGCGATGTTCATCGGCCTTTGTGTAATTGCAAATCCAGGATTATTTCATGCTGCCACCTTCTACGGGGCACTTATGTGGGTGCTGGCGCTTTCCCTAGTCGAATGTTTTGCCAGTTACCTGGACGTCTTCGGTGCGCGGAATAACTGCCTGTTTATCAAGGAGGTCTCAGTCGGTGTTGGCGGTGGTTTGTGTGCTTTGGTCTCACGTTTCTATGCTTCGGACATCGCTGCTTCAATACTGGCAGTCATAGGGGTAGTTTTTTTAGTTGCAGCGGTGGCGATTATCGTTTGCTCGAATTTAACCGGCAGATCAAAGGTTGTTTAATATGATCAGAATTAAAAGAATTAAACTGGGTGTGCTGCGAATACCGCTGCGCAAGCCGTTTGTTTCAGCACTTCGGTATGTTGACAGTATTGAGGACGTCGTTGTCCAGATTGAAACGGATTGTGGTTTACGCGGTTATGGTGTTGCTACACCCGCTTTGCGAGTGAATGGTGAAAGCGTCGACTCAATAATATCGGTTGTGAGAGACCTGTTCGCGCCAAGATTGATCGGCAATGATATCTCTGGCTTCGAAACAATCCTGAACGCGATAGACCATTGTGTTGTAGGACACTCGGCGGCAAAAGCTTCAATCGACGTAGCCCTACACGACCTGATTTCTCAGGCTGCTGGTTTTCCTCTCTATCGTTTTCTCGGTGGTAATAGCAAGCAGATAACGACAGGTATTTCCATATCCAATAATGCGCTTGATGAGATGGTCAACGATGCCTGTGCTGCAGTCAGCGATGGTTTTACGACGCTGAAGCTTAAACTGGGATCCGATCAGGGGATAGACACTGATATCAGACTGGTTCAGCAGATTCGGGGTTTGGTAGGTGGGCAAGTAGAGATCGGCGTCGACGCTAATCAGGCATGGAGTGAAAAGGACGCTTTGAAATTTGTGCTGCGCATGGAAACCATCGGAGCAAATCTCTCTTTTATAGAACAGCCAGTGTTATCAAGTGAGCTTTCCTCTCTTGCTCGAGTAGCCGCCGCCTGGCGTATTCCTGTGCTGGCGGACGAAAGTTGCTCATCACCGCACGCAGCAGTTGATCTAATCAACGACGGGTTGATAGATGGGGTCGCCATAAAGCTTATGAAACTGGGTGGTATCCGCGCGGCGAGGGTGGTTTACGACGTCGCTCGGTTACGCTCAAAAATTTGCGCAGTAACTTGCCTTATGGAGTCTCCGATAGGGGTCGCTGCTAGCGCGAGTTTTTGTTCCGGCAGGAACGTTAGGTTTATTGATCTCGACCCCATGGCATTGATCGCTCATAACCCTGTTATAGGTGGGGTGACTATGTTAGCGAATAAGTTGGTCCTGAGTGACGTTCCCGGATTAGGAATAGAGGGCATTGAGGAGGTAGAGCCAGTCGTTACTATTAAATAGCGGGCAGCAATCGTTTGCGCGTGAGCGTGCGCTCGAATTTGACTGATCGAGGCGCGGGTGACTGTTTGTGTGGGGAATATTTAACCGAAGGGCGGGTAGAGAAATGGAAAAATGCTTGATCGTCGTTGGCTATAATAATGTTCGAATATATGACATACCCAAAATACGCAGCGCCTGCCAACAACTCTTCGGCGCGAAACTGCTACTGGTAACTCCGAAAATTGAAGAGACTGATCGCCACGCCGCAGATGAAGTGCTTGCGTGCACGCTCACCTATGCTTCGGTGGATGAGGCGACTCAATGGGTGTGTCGGGAACTCGAGTATCTCAAGCTTGAGCCAATCGGTATCTTGCCATTTTCAGATTCCGGAGTACCGCTTGGGGCGAACCTCGCCAAACATTTTGGCCTGCCAGGGATTGATCCCGACGATGCGCTCGCGGGCCTCGACAAGCGCGTCTTTCGTGACCTGGACGCGAACAGTGGGGCTTACATTCCAGGTTATAAACCCGTTCGTTGCGTTCATGTCCGATCGAAAGAGCATTTCCAGAGCGTTGTAGCTGAGCTTGGCGGTCGGGCATTCGTGAAACCGGCGAGTGAAGGCAATAGCCGCGGCTGCCACGTCGTTCCGTCCCTCGACCAATGTGATGCGATCTGGTCGGGCTTGAGCTGCTATCACACTGCCGGTGTTATCGTTGAAGAGTTGATCGAGAACGCTCAAGAGTACAGCTGGGATTATGTGGCGGGATGCACATGGATCACCGAAAAGCAGACAACAACAGGGGCGTTCCGCGCAGAAATACAGCAAATTGTGCCCGCTCCATTAACCGAAGATATCCGTCTCCAGATTGACGCAGCAGGGCATCACATGCGCCGACTTGTGCCAGGTGGAGGGGCCTACCATAACGAAATATTTTCTCGGTCAGGATTTACCGCAGCAGTAGAAACAAATATGCGCCCGGCAGGCCTGCATATTTGGGACTTGGCCCGCTTGTCATTTAAAGATCTGAATCCTTGGGAAATGTGGGTGCGGTGGGCTGTTACCGGTGTCGTTCATCCCGTGTCGCCAGTTGCTCAGTGCTACTCCGGCATCCGGCTGATTAAAGCGCCAAAGTCGGGGATATTAACGGCGCTTGCGGATATTGAGCACATCGGCGCTGAGCTTGGAATTGAGGTGAGAGATTGTCGATACTCAAAGCAACTGGGAAATTATGTTACCGACAGCCCACAAGACAACTCGGGCTTTCTTGGCGAGATCATAATCTGCGCTGCTGAGTACGAGGATCTGCGTGCTAGGTTGCTTGAGCTCACGGCTGAAATTGAGTCGAGGATATGTATTTCATAATGGGCAGTGAAGTACGTGTGCCTGCATTTACCTGGGTTCTACGGCAGTGGAACGGTTCACCAGCAGCTTTCGCGCGATGACTCAGCGCCTGCGATACACCGCCCCCAGCTCACGTGCCAGCCCGATAAAATTCTGCAACGGCGCCGACGGATTAAACGTGCGCCGCACCAGCGTAATCGGCGCCAGCAGCTTCGGGCGGGCATCCTTGATTCGGCAATACACCACGCTGTCACGGTGCACATCGCGCATCGACGCGGGCACCACGGAGATGCCTTCACCGGCCGCCACCAGGCTGACGTTGGTCAGCATGCGTTCTACCTCAAAGGCGATTTTGGCTTCGAAACCGGCGTTCTGGCAGGCGGTGATCAGGTTGGCGTACATGCCCGGCGCGCCGGGGCGGCGTACCAGGATAAAGCGTTCGTCCTTGAGTGCGGCAATGGGGATGGCGCTGCCGGCGGCGGCCAGCAATGGGTGGCCGGTGGGTAGCACCAGCAGCATTTCTTCGTTGAGCAGGCGGTGGAAGGTCAGGCTTTGATGGGTGCTGACCGGGGCGCGCAGGATGCCGACGTCGATGCGTTTTTCGATGGCGTCTTCGGTCAATTCCCGGGCGCTGCCTTCATTGATCGAAAGCTCTACCGCCGGGTAGCGCTCGCGGTAGGCGCGGATGATGCGTGGGATCAGCGCGTGGGCGGCGGCCGAGCTGGTGAAACCGATGGCCAGGGTGCCCTCGATGCCCTGGGCGACGCGGGAGGCCTTGAGCGCGCCATGCTCGACACGCGCCAGAATGGCTTGGGCTTCTTCAAGGAACACCAGGCCGCCGGCCGTCAGGTCCACGCCCTTGGGGTGGCGCTTGAACAGATCGAATCCCAGCTCCTGCTCCAGCGCACGAATCTGCTGGCTCAGGGGCGGTTGTTGCATGTTCAGGCGTGCGGCGGCACGGGTGAAATGTCGTTCTTCGGCCACCATGATGAAATAGCGTAAATGGCGAAGTTCCATGGTGGCCTATCCCGTGACAAGACGCAGTGGTGGGTGGCCGCGAGCGGCCCGGCCGTCAATATGCCCAAAGCCTGCGACCACCACAATCGGTTCAGCGCTTGCTGTCGGCCAGCTTATCGAAGGCCTGGTCGAGATGGGTTTCGGCGCCTTTGAGCTTTTCACGCCGCTCCTTGAGCCACTGCTGATCAGCCTGCAGCGTCTTGCGTGCCTCCACCAGCATGCGCTTGACCTCTTGCGGCTGCGGGCCGCCGGTGCCTTTGCGGGTCTGGACCATGTTGGTAGGGGACAGCGCCGCTCTAAAACCTGCTTCATCGAGCGGCAGGGTATTGGGCGTCCATTTGTACTTGTCCGCCGCCTGGCTATACAGCTTCTGCGCGTCGGCATAGGCGAAGGTTTTCGGCGTGGTGCCGTTGCTGCGCGCTTCGGTGACGATCAGCGAGGCAAAGCTGTGGCCAATGCGGAACGGCACTTTGTACTGACGCTCCAGCGTGTCGGCCAGTTCCATCGAGGTGGTCCATTCCGACTCCAGTTCTTCGAGCGCGCGCTGCGGGTTGATCTGCAGCGCGTCGAGCACCGCGTCGAGGCTGTGGAACATTTCCTGGGTCGAGCGGAACACACCCAGCGAGTCGAAGGCGAACTTGTAGTCGGTCATGCCGGTGGTGACGTTGTGAGCGCGCAAGGTCACTGCCTGGGCCAGGCCGACCACGTCCGAGGCACTCTCACGCGCACGCATCAGCAAGCCCGGGTTGCGTTTTTGCGGCATGGCGCTGCTGGTGTAGGTGGCTTCTTCATCGAGCAACAACCAGGGGCGGATCTGATGGTACTGGGTGTGGATATCGCCAATCATTGCGCCCACACGGATGGCTGACGAAGACGCCATATTGGCCGCTTCGATGGGAATGTCATAGGTCGAGACCTGGCTTGAATCCAGCGAGTTCTCGCGCACGCCATCAAAACCCAGCAGCTCGGCCAGGCGCTCACGGTTCAGCGGATACGCCGAGTTCGCCAGCACGGCGGTGCCCATCGGGCTCTGGTTCAGGCGTGTGTACAGTTCACGGATGCGCTGGCCGTCGCGGTCGAACGCGGCTTCAAAGGCCAGCAGGTAATGCGCATAGCTGATGGGCATGGCCTGCACGCCGTTGGTGTAGGCGGGCACCAGGGTGTCGACGTTTTTGTCGGCGATGTTCAGCAGGCGCTGGCGTGTGGCGTTGAGCGCTTCGCTGTAGGCCAGCACCTGGCTGCGCAGGGCGGCCTGGCGGTAGGTGGCGAGCATGTCCTGGCGGCTGCGGCCGGAGTGGATCAAGGAGGCTTCGGGACCGATTTTGTCGGTCATGATTTTTTCCAGTTGCAGCACATCACTGGGGCGCGTGCCGCCGGGCTGGTCGGCCTGGGCGATGGCGTAGCGCACACCCCCGGCGATCTTCTGGCCCATCTCGGGTTTGACGATGCCTTCTTCGGTGAGCATCACGATCGAGGCTTTGTTGATGCGGTTTAGCCAGGCGAATTGGGTCTGGGTGGGGTCGCCCTTGGCCTTGTGTTCGGTTTGCGAGCTGTCGGGCGTGGCGCCGACCTTGGCCGCCTGGGCCGCACATTGTTCGGTGGTGGTGCAGGGCAGCTCGCCAGTGTTGGCGGCATAGGCGCTGAGGCTGTTGAACAGGGCGAGGGTCACGGCGAGGGAAAGCAGGCTTTTCACCGCACGTTGGGGGAATGTGTTGTTCACAGAGACACCTGATTTATTGTTGGAGTTATGGGCCGTCGTTGCGGCGCAATCAGGCTAGCGGGTGTGCGGGTAGATTGGAAATATATAGAAAGTGTTGATGGCAGAGGTTTTGGATATGGCTGATGGTACTTGCCAGATCAAGGTCAAAAGCAGATTTGTGCGCGCCGCGAACTGCTTTCTGTGGGAGCTGGCTTGCCTGCGATGGCATCAACTCGGTCTACCTGACACACCGAGGTGTTTGCATCGCAGCGGTGCGACGATTCGACAAGCCAGC
The DNA here is from genome assembly GCF_965653655.1 of Pseudomonas onubensis. NCBI lineage: Bacteria > Pseudomonadati > Pseudomonadota > Gammaproteobacteria > Pseudomonadales > Pseudomonadaceae > Pseudomonas > Pseudomonas onubensis. Next base: position 77,249 of record NZ_CBFHAZ010000012.1, read on the forward strand.
TCCCACATTCATCAGCGGTTCTCAGTGCATCTTGCTGTGGTCCATGTCACCCATGTCGGTCAGCGCTCGGGCAGGGGCCTTAACTTCAATCGTCTGCTTCTCGCCCTTGGCGTTTTCCACGGTCAAGGTCAGCGGCACCTGGTCGCCTTGCTTGATCTGGCCGGTGAGGCCCATGAGCATCACGTGGTAGCCCTCCGGGTCGAGCTTGATCGCTTTGCCGGCAGGCAGGGCTACCGAATCCACCGGGCCCATGCGCATCACGTCGTCCTCCATGCTCATCTCATGAATCTCTACGTTCTTGGCCACAGGCGAGGCCACGCTGAGCAGTTTGCTGTCGCTGTCGGCGGTGACGGTCATGAACGCGCCGCTGGAGGTCTGGCCCACCACGGTTGCGCGTACCCACGTGTCGCTGACCTGTACCTGGGCGCTGGCGTGCGCCGCGAGGCCCAGCAAGGTGAGGCCGAATGTCAGGCGCTTGAGGGTTTGAACGGCAGTCATTAGCAGACCTCCATGACGGTGAGCAGGTCTTCTGCGCACTCTTTAGCGGTTAGGGATGCCGACAGGCCCAGGCGCAGGTTGCCACGGGTGTCGAACACGAAACTGGTGGAGGTGTGGGACAGGGTGTAGGTGTCCCCGGCCGGGATCTTTTCATAAAAGATCCCGAATTCCTTGGCGGCCACGGCGATTTCTTCCGGGGTGCCGTACAGCGCTTCGAAGCTGGGGTCGAAGGCCTTGACGTAGCGGTCGAGCAATTCGGGGGTGTCGCGCTCGGGGTCGAGGGTGATAAACACCACTTGCATGATCTTGCCATCGCGGCCCATCAGCTTCTTGGCCTGGGCGGCACGGGCCAGGGTGGTGGGGCACACGGCCGGGCACTGGGTGAAGCCGAAGAACACCACCGGCATCAGGCCACGGTACGAGCTCAGGGTGACGGTTTCGCCGTCGGTGTTCTTGAGCTTGAAGGTGCGGCCCATAATCTTGTCACTGAGGTCCTTGCCGTACTTGAAGTTCAGCTTGGGGCTGTAGTCACAGCCGCCCAGCAGGCTGCCCAGGCCCAGCAGGCCCATACCGGTCAGCACTTTGCGGCGGGTGAATAACGTACTCATCAACTGTGCATCCTGTGAAACGCCTGCATTGCTCTGGATCGACAGTTCAGGCTTTGAAAAGGAGTAATGATGCGGGCGCACAGTCTACCAACCCCGGCCAGCCCACGTAATCTGCGACGTTCTGCCACAGGGGCGCGTGGCGCTTCATCCTTTTGCGGCTTCGGTGGTAGAGTCGCCGCCATGAAATTGAGCCACCCCGACCGTTCACTGATCGCCTGGGCCCTGTACTTCTGCGTGCTGATGAACCTGTTCGTCTGCGGTTTGGGGCACGGGCAGATGATGGGCTTGCAGCTCAATGGTATCGGCGGGGCGTTCTGTTCGGTGGACGGTAGCCAGGCGCCACTTTCCGACAAAGGGTTGGGAAACACGGCCTCCAGCAACATCTCGAACTACTTTGCCTGCCCGGTGTGCGCGGCCGTGACCGTGGCCATCGTGTTCATGATCGGCCTGGCCTGGCTGCTCGGCCTGGGGCAAACCCCGCGCCCGGCCCATGAACGGCGCAATAAAGCCCCTCCACGCTATTCCTGGCCGTCGGCCAACCCTCGCGCTTCCCCCGCTTTCTGACGTGTGCCTTGGGCTTCCTGTGATCAGGAGGCGTTCTATCGTCACGACTGTGAGTGCGTTTCATGAACCCACCATTGCCAGCAGGCGCCAGCCGCCTGGTCAGCAAGGCATCCCGGCGTTTGCGCGCCGAACCCTTGCGCCCCGAATACCCGAGCAATTCGCGTTGCTTCGTGCACCTGGATGCACGCTTGTTGCCGTATTGGCACACCTTGTTCGATATCTGCCCGGCGCTGCTCAAGCTCGACCCGCCGGAGGGCTTGAACCTGTTTCGCAGCTTCATGACCTGGGCCTATCGCCACCAGGTTGCCCAGGATTGGACCTATCACCTGAACGTGTGCCGCTGGCTGTTGGCGTCTTCGTATCGACCGCAGATAGACGACGAGCCGATCGAGGCCTTTATGGCGGCCGCGGCGGCACGTTGGATCAATGCGGATCAAAGCCAGGCCCAGGGCGTGGTTCTGGCCTGGCGAGACTCAAGGGTGTTTGATTGGAAGGGCGGCGCGTTGGCGGGCGTTGAGTATCGGGTATTGCCCGACCCGACAGGCGACTTTGCCTGGTGCCCGCTGGCCAAAAACGGTTTCAGCGGCTGGTTGCCGGTGCCGTAGGCCCCTAAGAGCCTCCCAAAATCTCGTAGGAAACGGCCTGATGTTTCGCGAGGGCATCCTCATCAATTCTATTTTCTTGCCGGAAATGCCATCTTCACGGTCCATGTGATGCACAGACTAATAAGAGGCCGCGATGACGAAAACTTCTGATGAGATGCCCCATTCCTTCTGCGCGAGCGAGCGCTACGACCCGGTCAGTCGGGCGTTGCATTGGCTGATGGCAATCGTGTTTAGCTGGAGTTATTGCTCGGCGGTTGTCCACTATTTGTCTTCCGATTCTGCGCTGGACAAGCTGCTATGGCCGTATCACAAATCGGCGGGCGTGCTTCTGCTGGTGCTGCTGATACTGCGTGTCGGCTGGATCCTGCTGAACCGGCACAACCGCCCGCCGAGCGTGAACCGTGCGGCTTCTGTCGGGCATGCTGCATTGTATGCGCTGATGTTCCTGATCCCCTTTATCGGGCTGGTACGCCAGTACGGCTCCGGTCGTGAATTTTCGGCGTTTGGCGTGCCGATCATGGCGGGTTTTGAGAGCGAGAAAATCCAGTGGATGATTGACCTGGGGCGTAACTTTCATAGCTTGCTGGGCTGGACAATGCTGGCGTTGATCGTGGGTCATATCGGCATGGTGATCGTGCATTACGTGTGCGGTAACCCACAGGTGCTGCGGCGCATGACGGGCAACACCCGCAAGATATGGCGCTAAATCAACGGCCTTTTTTGGGGGCTTTTTTCTGGGGGTTTTTCTCGCCTTGCTGCTGTGTTGACGAGCCGCTGGAGGAAGCCCTTTCCTTCGGCGGTGTCTCAGCTTTTTTGTTGCTGTCCGCCGGGCTGCTGGGGTAGGAACCCGGAGGCAGCGCCGAGCCTGGGATAGCGTCGCCGAAGGCTGCGTAGGCGGAGGTTGCCAACCATCCGGTCAGGCAAATCACTAACACGATCTTGCAGGAAATACCGGTCTTCATGACGAGAATCCTTCTCCATGCTTCACCTGTCAAAAGCCGCCCCTCGTCTAAATCCGAAGGGAGGCATTAATTGGGAGTGCAGGGCACTCACCAAAGTTTGGATTTTTTTCGCAGCCACGACGAAAGGCCATGCACCGATATTTTTAATGAACCCTCGCGCCGATCTCTTGACCTAATGCATACGACCTCAGGAGGTGATGCATGCAAATAGACTATATCTGGATCGTGCTGGCGGTAATTTTGCTGGTGTTGGAGCTGTGGGCGATCAACATCGTGTTGCGCAGCACCGGCGGCTGGGAGACCAAGGGGTTGTGGTTGATCATTCTGATTTTTGTGCCGCTGTTCGGGCTCATTGCCTGGGCCATGGTCGGACCAAAACGTGAGATGGCCCAGCACCATAAATAAACTGAACATAGCCACACAGCAAACAGGCGCCCACGGGCGCCTGTTTGCGTTCAAGCGTGGCGGTTAACCTGCGACCGCCTTGGCAATTGCCTCGTTGAATGCTGGCAAGTCATCCGGTGTGCGCGAGGTGATCAAGGTCCAGCCATTGGCCTTGCACTCTTTGACTTGGGCATCGACCACGCCTGCGGCGCCGGCGTTTTCAAGGTCGATGCGCACGCTTTTATACGCGGTGAGGGTCTTGCCCTTGATCACGCCGGCATCGATCAGTGCCCATGGCCCGTGGCAGATGGCGGCGACGGTTTTGCCGGCTTTGGCGAAGTCGCTGATCAACTTCAGCGCAGCCGCGTCCTGGCGCAGGGTATCGGCATTCACGGTGCCGCCGGGAATCACCAGCGCGTCGAAGTCGCTGCTCTCCACGTCCGATAGCTTGACCTCGGATTCCACGGTCTGGTCTTTCTCCGTGTCGCCGACAAAGGTCTGTACGGTGCCGCCGTTGCTGGAACCATGCTTCACCGTCGCGCCATAGCCGCGCAGTGCTTGCAGCGGCTTGAGCAACTCGTCGCGCTCGATGCCGGTGTTGGAGGTGATGATAAGGATGTTCTTGCCGTTGAGTTGTGAGCTCATGGTCGAGTCTCTCCTGCTGGATGAATTAATCATGCTGTGTGGGAGAGTGGATCGAGCGTGGGCGGCAAAGGTTTAAATTAATTTGGACTTATTTCGTGGATGGTTTTTGTGGATGGTTTTCGGGGAAGGCTGGCCTGCAAAAACCTTGAACTATCGAAAAGCGCCGGCCTCTGCTGCATAAGTGCCTGCTGCTTTTTGCGGGCCTTCAATTGCCTGGAGATTCACCATGACCGACCCCAAGACTGTCGACAAAACCCCGGAACCCATCAACTCCGAAGACGCCCAGAAAGGTCGTCAACAGCCTGCCAAGGGGCAGACGCTGGAACAGCCAAACCCGAAGACCGAAACCGTGGACAAAGTGTTGACGCCCACGTCGATCAAGGACACCGAGCGCCAGACTGACGCCATTAACGAGCAGGCCGCCAAGGCCGAGCGCAAGCTGGGCCACTGAACATGGCCCGGTCAATCACGGCGTCTGAACTGGGCATTGAACTGGCGCCCGACGATGACGCCAGCCTGTTCAAATGGTTTGTCGCCAGCTTTCTGATGGGCAAGCGTATTCAGGCGCCCATTGCGGCGCAGGCGTACAAGGTGATCGTGGAGCAAGAGGGCCGCGACACTGCACGCAAGTTGCAACATTGCACGTCGCGTGAACTGGTTTCGATGCTCGGACGTGCCCATTACGTGCGTTACGACGAAAGCACGGCGCAGCGTTTGCTGGACCTCAGCGCCAAGTTGAATGCCGAGTACGCGGGCAAGATCAGCCACATGCGCAGCGCCAGCGATGACCGCCAGGCATTCGAAAAACGCCTGGCCGAATTCGACGGCGTGGGCCCCAAGACCATCGAGATTTTCATGCGTGACGCGGCCAAGGTTCTGTTTTGATGGCACCGCTCTACGTGGGCTGTGCGGGCTGGAGCTTGCCGCGCGAACACTGGCCGGCCTTTACGGGCGAGGGCACGCATTTGCAGCGCTATGCATCGCGATTCAATGCGGTGGAAATCAACAGCTCCTTTTACCGGCCGCACCAGCCCAACACCTACAAACGCTGGGCGCAGTCGGTGCCGCCAGGGTTTCGGTTTTCGGTCAAGGCACCCAAGTTCATCACCCATGAACTGCGCTTGCAGCACTGCGAGACAGCACTGGATGAGTTCCTGGAACAGTGCTTGCACTTGGGTGAAACACTCGGCTGCCTGCTGATTCAATTGCCGCCTTCGCTGCGTTATGAACCCAGCGTGGCGTTGGCTTTTTTCAGCGCATTGCGCCAGCGTTTTGCCGGTGCCGTGGTGCTTGAACCACGCCACGCCAGTTGGCTTGAGGCGCAGGCGTTGCTGGTGGACCTGCAGATAGGCCGCGTGACCGCCGACCCAGTGGTGCTCGATGCCAGCGCAGGTTGGCAGGGCGTGCAGTACTGGCGCCTGCATGGCTCGCCGCGCATCTACCACAGTGCCTATGGCCCGCAACGGGTGCAGGCGCTGGCTGAACAGCTGCGTCAATGTGCCGAATCAGGCATGCCTGCCTGGTGCATCTTCGACAACACCGCCAGCGGCCACGCCGTGACCGATGGCTTGTTGCTACTCGATCTCTACCCGCAGCACTTCCAGGCCTAATTGCTCATACGCCTCGACACTCGGCACATGCCATTCGGTAATCAGCGTATGAATGCGGTTACACGGCGCCACCACAAAAGGCTCCACCGCGCCGAGCTTGTCCGCCAGGGTCACGGCCACTACGTGAGAGGCGCTGTCGAGCAGGGCTTGCTTGACCGCCACTTCATCGAAATGCAGCGAGCTGATGCCCACTTGCGGGTGTAGCGCGCAGACGCCGGTAAACAGCAAATCGGCCTTGATGCTCTGGATCATGCGCACGGCGTCCTGGCCGCTGGTGGACAGGGTGGCGGGGTTGAGTTGGCCACCGGCGAGGATCACTTTGACTTCAGGATGATCGGCCAAGGCGATGGCGATCATTGGCGATGGGGTGACCACGGTCAGGCGGATCGAGCGCGGCAAGGACTGGGCAATTTGCAGCGTGGTTGAGCCGGAATCGAACAGTACGATCTGGCCGTCCTGCACCAGGTCGGCGGCGAGTCGGGCAAGGTGACGCTTGATCTCGTTGGTTTCGCCGACGCGGGTGAAAAAATCCTTGCCGGTATCTTTGGGCCGGGGCAGGGCGCCGCCGTGCACGCGTTGCAGCAGGCCGGCGGCGGCGAGTTCGCCGAGGTCGCGGCGGATGGTGTCCTGGGACACGGCAAAGTGTTCGACCAATTCGGATGCGGTAACTTTGCCATCGCGCTCCAGCAGCAGCAAAATCTTCTGTTTGCGCAACGAAGGCAGGTCAATGGCTTGATGAGTGTTGTGCATGATTTTGCGTCTTTATGCGGGTTTGTGCGAGATTAGTCGCCCGCCAATCTAAACGCAATGGCTGGTTGCCAAGCCGATGGGCGGTTACTCTCCAGGCTCAGTTCAGGGAGAGGTGACCTAGATGCCGTTGATCACAACCATCGAAGATTTACGCAAGCTTGCGCAAAAACGTGTCCCACGGATGTTCTACGATTACGCCGACTCAGGCTCCTGGACTGAAAGCACTTACCGGGCGAATCAAAGCGATTTTGCCCGCATCCAGTTTCGCCAACGGGTGGCGCGCAATATCGATGAGCGTTCAATCCGCACCACTATGATCGGCCAGGACATGGCCATGCCCGTGGCCCTGGCACCCACCGGGCTGGCGGGCATGCAGCATGCCGACGGCGAGATCCTTACCGCCCGCGCCGCCGCCGCGTTCGGCCTGCGTTATACCTTGTCGACCATGAGCATTTGTTCGCTGGAAGACATTGCCGCCCACGTCGGCAAACCGTTCTGGTTCCAGTTGTATGTGATGCGTGATCGCGCGTTTATGGAGCAGTTGATCGAGCGCGCCAGGGCCGCCGGTGTGGATGCGCTGGTGCTGACCCTGGATTTGCAGATCCTGGGCCAGCGCCACAAAGACTTGATTAACGGTTTGTCGGCCCCGCCCAAACTGACCGTGCCAAATATCCTCAACATGCTGACCAAGCCGCGTTGGGTGGCGGGCATGCTCGGCACCAAGCGCCATGGCTTCGGCAATATCGTCGGGCATGTCAAAGGCGTGGCCGATATCACTTCGCTGTCATCCTGGATCGGCCAGCAATTCGACCCGCGCCTGAGCTGGGACGATGTGGAATGGATCAAAAAATGCTGGGGCGGCAAGCTGATTATCAAGGGCATTTTGGATGTGGAAGATGCGCGGCTGGCCGCCAATTGCGGTGCGGATGCATTAGTGGTGAGCAACCACGGTGGCCGCCAGCTCGATGGCGCACCGTCGAGCATCAGCCAGTTGGCGACGATTGCAGAGGCTGTGGGCGAGCAGATTGAAGTGTGGCTCGATGGCGGCATTCGCTCTGGCCAGGACGTGCTCAAGGCCATGGCGCTCGGCGCCAAAGGCACCATGATCGGCCGCGCGCATTTGTATGGGTTGGGCGCGTTGGGTGAAGTCGGTGTAACCAAGGCGCTTGACATCATCGCCCGCGAGTTGGATGTGTCGATGGCACTGTGTGGCTATAACGATATACGCAATGTGAATCGCGAGATTTTGCTACCGGATAGCTTTCCCACAGGGGGTTGCTGAGCAAAAAAATCGTAAAAAAGAAAAAAGAGTTGTCCACGAAAACCGTGGGTATCTCTGTGGATAACTTTGCGAAGGCCCGGCAGGGTTGGCGATTTAACCTTCGGTTAATATTTGATCAGAATTGGTTTTGGGCCAGTATGGGCAGGGTTGGCGCTTGACAGCCAAGCGCGAACCCAGTGCCGAAAAGTGGCGTTACGAGTCGCCGTCGCCACCTGTGGAGTGCTTGACTATTGTTGCTGGTGTCTTGGCGCGCATCAGCTTATCGAGTGCCTGGCCGTAACTGCGGCCGGCCAGGCTCATGCTGTTGTTGTGGGTAGCACCGGGCACGAGCAGCAACCGCTTGGGTTCCTGGGCGGCTTCAAACAATTGCTGGCTGAAACGCGGTGGCACGTACTGGTCGGCCAGGCCGTGTACCACCAGCAACGGCATGTGCACGTCGGCAATCTTGTCGATGGAATCGAATTTCTGCGACAGCAACCAACGTACCGGCAACGAGGTATTGGCCACGGCGGTGGCGGCATCCCCCAGCGAGGTGAAGGTGGACTCGATCACTAATCCGCGCACCGGAACAGGCGTTTGTTTGCTCAACTCAGCGGCGAGGTCGATGGCCACGGCGCCGCCCAGCGAATGTCCATAAAGCAGGCGTTTGGCGGGGTCGGGCTGCAATACCTGGAAACGTTCCCAGGCAATGCGCGCGTCTTCATACACGCTGGTTTCCGACGGCAAATCACCGTGGCTTTGGCCGAAACCGCGATAGTCGATGGCCAGCACCGAAAAACCCAGCGCGTGCAGTTGCTCAATGCGAAACAACTGCCCGGTGAGGTTCCAGCGCACGCCGTGCAGGTAGAGGATCGCCGGCGCATCCTTGTTGTCGGCCGGGTACCACCAACCATGCAGGTTCTGCCCCGATTTGAAACTGGCCGGCATGATATCGAATTCCTGCACCGCTTTGGGCAGGCCGGTGTACCAACTGGCGGTGCCCGGCTCGATGCGAAACACCAGCTCGCGCTCCTTGTGTTGCAGCACGGCGCACCCCACCGGCAGGCCGACAATCAGGATGGCCATGCACAGCAGGGGAAACCAGCGCAGGCCCAGGCGGGACAGAAAACGAGAGGACATGAAGGTTCCAGGGCAAAGGTGAAGCAGGCGTTTTACCAGATGGCGTGGGCAGGCAGGCATTAATTCGACGGCCGTAGAGGGGGATTGCTTGCAAAGTGTTGCAGCCTTGAACAACGGCTGCTCGGGTTGTTAGGGTGGGCGGCCGAACAGGAGAGCACAGACATGGATTTTACCGGCAAAACGGCAATTATCACCGGCGGTGCGCGCGGGCTGGGTCTCAGTTATGCACGGGCGCTGGCCCAAGGCGGCGCGCGCGTGGTGATCAGTGATATCGGCGCCGACAAGCTGGGCGCCGGCACCGATGCGACAGTGGTGCACGCAGCGGCCGCAGCCTTGCAGGCCGAAGGGCTGGCGGTGCTCGGGCATGGCGGCGACTTATCTACGGACGAGGGCTGCCAGCAACTCATCCGCTTCACGATCGAGGCTTACGGCCAGCTCGATATCCTGATCCATAATGCCGGCTGGGTGGGTTACCAGAACATCGCCGACCTCGACGCGGCCTTCCTCCAGCGCGCCATGGACATCAACCTCTACGCGCCGCTCTGGCTGTGCAAGCACGCCTGGCCGCACCTGCTGCGCTCAGCGGCGCCGCGTATCATCCTGACCACCTCCGACCGCGCCATGTACGTGCACTATGAGCAAACCGGGCTGGTAGCCTACAGCGCCGGCAAGATGGCGCAATTGGGCATCATGAACGCCCTGAGCCATGAAGGTGCCGAGGCCGGCATCAAGGTCAACGCGATTTCGCCGGTGGCCAAAACGCGCATGTGGGGCGTGACCGACGAACCGGATGAACTCAAACCAGAATGGGTGACGCCGGGCGTGGTGTTTCTGGCCTCTGGGCAGTGCCAGGATACGGGCTACATCCTGCGCGCCAGCAATGGTCAATTCACCGCCACGCGCTTTACGGAAAATCCTGGGGTGGAGTACCCGCGTAATCTTGCGCGCATCAAGGCGGCCAATGCGCAAGAAGTTGCCGCCGCGTGGTCGCGCATCAAGCAGGCCGCTTGACGCTGACATTGCTGGCGCGACATGCTCCCGGCTTCTATGAGCAAAGGCCCGACCATGGACAACAGCCCCATTCGCATCACTGCTGAAGAAACCCTCTCAGACAGCTGGTACAACCTGAAAAAGTACAGCTTCGACCTGCGCCGCCAGGACGGCAGCTGGCAGGCCCAGACTCGTGAGGTGTATGACCGGGGTAATGGTGCGACCATTTTGTTGTACAACCGTGGGCAGCGCACGGTGCTGTTGATCCGGCAGTTTCGCATGCCTACGTTTGTCAACGATTACCCCGGTTACTTGATCGAAGCGGCCGCCGGGTTGCTGGACAATGCCAGCCCTGAAGAACGTATTCGCCTGGAAGCCGAGGAAGAAACCGGGTATCGCGTGGGGCATGTGGAAAAAATCTATGCGGCGTTTATGAGTCCAGGCTCGGTGACTGAGCGTATTCACTTTTTTATCGGTGAGTATACGCAGGCGGATCAGATTGGTACGGGGGGCGGGCTGAAGGAGGAGGGTGAGGATATCGAAGTGCTGGAGCTGGGGTTTGAGCAGGCGCTGGCGATGGTGCAGAGTGGGGAGATTGTTGATGGCAAGACCATCATGCTGTTGCAGCATCTGGAATTGCGGATGCTTAAAGATGGCTGGTGAGTGGGTGGGGTGATTGAGTGCATATCCGTTGCTGCGGTTATGGCTACTTAGGGTTCCGCCCTTACAGCGGGTCACTTTTGTAAGATCAAAATCAAGATCAAAATCTACAGCACGGCGGCCTGAAAGCCGACCTGAGTGGTTGAAGCAAAAGCCTGTCTACCTGGTGCAACGCGGTCTAAATGTGGGAGCGGGCTTGCTCGCGAATGCGGTGTACCAGTGACAGATGAATTGACTGACCCACTGCATTCGCGAGCAAGCCCGCTCCCACAGGTAGTCCGCATCAGGCCTTCACGGGCCCATTCCCGATCTGCCACACAAACGGCGGCTCGGTCCCATTGATCACCCAATCCCCCACAATCCGCGCCTTGTAGATCACCGGGTTATGCGACGACACAGTCCGCGCATTGCGCCAATGGCGATCCAGCGCTTTACCCTGGCGCACATCCGACGCCCCCAGCGCATTGAACAGCTCACTGGTAGCCCGCTGGATCAACTCCGACACCACCACCTGCGCCGTCGCCGATTCAATCTCGGCGGCCACGTTCGCTTCACGCTCCGCCACCTCATCCCCGGCAAATCGCGCCAAGTAGGCCCGCTGCGCCGGCACCGCAGCTTTCAACGCACTGGCCTCGGCGGCATACACCAGCGCGGCCACTTCACCCACCACCTGCTGAACCTGCGCATCCTGGCTGACATGCGCGGCATTGCCATGGCTGTAGATGCGTTTGCGGTTGCGCACCTGCTGCGCCACGTCGTTGAGCGCAGCACGGCCAATACCGGCCAGGCTCGCCAGCAGCACCAGCTGGTAAAACGCGGTCTGGTATTTGAAGCGTGTGGCGAAGTCGATCACGTTGTCGGCCTCAACCACCGCATCGGTAAACCGCGTGGTCCCGCTGCCTGTGGTGCGCTGGCCAAAGCCGTCCCAGTCATCACGTTGCACCACGCCGGGCTGGCGTGTGCGAGTGGCGGCGATCACGTCGGCGCCGGTGTCGCTGCGCTGGGCGTACACGTCGATCCAGTCAGAGAAAATGCTCCCGGTGCTGTAGAACTTTTCGCCGTTGAGCTTCCAGTTGTCGCCATCCGGGCTGACTTGAGTGACCACATCACCGATAGCCACAGTGCCGATTTCAGTCCAGGCGCAACCGACGATATCGCCGTCGACAAACCGCTTGAACCACAGGTCGCGACCCGCGCTGGGTGGCGCGTTCAGGCGATCCTCGGCAAAGGCGAAGTGGCCGCGCAACGCCTGGGGCACATTGGAGTCGGCCGCCGCCAGTTCGATCAGCAGCTCAAACAGCTGCGGCAGGGACGCGCCGCCGCCGCCGTACTCCACCGGCACACGCACCGCGCCAAACCCCGCGTGTTTGAGCCACTCGATGGGCTCATAGGGCAGGGCGCGCGCCTGCTCACGTGCCACGGCGCCTTCGGTGATGCGCTGGAAAATCGGCCGAAAGCGTGCGGCCAAGGTGGCGTAATCGACGCCGATGGACAGCGGGTTGATGACGTGTTGTTCGGTCATGGGGTACGGCTCCTGGGCAGTGATCAATGCTGAGTCGATTGCACAGTCCGTGCCGGGCGGCGCAGCCCGTATTTGCTGGGGGTGGATCCAAACTGCTGTTGGCCCAGCAACAGTAAATCGACAAATCAAGGCCCTGCGCGACATTCGCATGCCTGGCAAAAACCACTGCGATATGCGCCACAAAGCCCGTGGGATGGCGCTTTGATGATGTATGGCACGCTTGCTGCTCAAGCCTGGTTACATCCTTTCGTGCGAGGTACTGCCAGATGAGTCAGCAAGCCGTGAAATTTGCCTATTGGGTGCCCAACGTCAGCGGTGGGCTGGTGGTCAGCAAGATCGAACAGCGCACTCACTGGGGCATCGACTACAACCGCAAGCTTGCACAGTTGGCCGAGGCGGCCGGCTTTGAATATGGCCTGACGCAAATTCGTTTCACCGCCGGCTACGGCGCCGACAACCAGCATGAGTCGGTGGCTTTCAGCCACGCGTTGTTGGCGGCGACCACCACGCTCAAGGTGATCGCAGCGATCCTGCCCGGCCCGTGGCAACCGGCGTTGGCAGCCAAGCAACTGGCAACCATCGACCAACTCACCAATGGGCGTATCGCGGTGAACATTGTCAGCGGCTGGTTCAAGGGCGAATTCCAGGCCATCGGCGAGCCCTGGCTGGAACACGACGAACGTTATCGCCGCTCCGAGGAGTTTATCCGTGCCCTCAAAGGCATCTGGAGCCAGGACGATTTCACCTTCAAGGGCGACTTCTACCGCTTCAACAACTACAGCCTGAAACCCAAGCCGCTCGGCCAGCCGGAAGTGTTCCAGGGCGGCAGCTCACGTGCCGCGCGGGACATGGCGGCACGCGTGTCGGACTGGTACTTCACCAACGGCAACACCCCGGAAGGCATCAAGGCCCAGGTTGATGACATCCGCACCAAGGCCGCGGCCAATAATCATTCGGTGAAAGTCGGTGTAAACGCCTTTGTGATCGCGCGCGATACCGAAGAAGAAGCGCGCGCCGTGCTCGCCGAAATCATCGACAAGGCCGACCCCGAAGCGGTGAATGCGTTTGGCGATGCGGCCAAACAGGCCGGCAAGGCCTCACCGGAAGGCGAGGGCAACTGGGCCAAGTCCAGCTTTGAAGACCTGGTGCAATACAACGACGGCTTCAAGACCAACCTGATTGGCACGCCGCAGCAGATCGCCGAGCGCATCGTTGCGCTCAAGGCCGTGGGCGTGGACCTGATACTGGCCGGCTTCCTGCATTTTCAGGAAGAGGTCGAATACTTCGGCCAGCGCGTCCTGCCGCTGGTGCGCGAGCTGGAAGCCAAGGCCGGAATCAAACAGGTGGCCTGAACAACACCACGGCCGCACGCAGTTTGTTATTGCCAAAACGGCACATGCGCTCGAACTCCCCATGGCTGACCGGCAGGTGCTGGCAGTCCAGGGGCTGGCGATGCTGGCTGTGGTCCACATCGGGGTCATGCAGGTAGACGAACTCCTCGTCGCAGTCGGTGACCATCACCCAGTGCGGCGACTTGGAACGGGTGAGGCGGTAGCTGCTGATCAGCACCAGCGGCCGCCCGCCGGCCTGCAATACCTGGGGTAAATCCAGCGGGCCGCCCTGCAACTGCTCGACGTCGCTGCCGGCCAATTCCTCTTCAAACGCCTCGTGTACCAAGCGCATCACATCCTTTTTGTGCTGGTCGCGCACGCCATCCAGAAACAACGGCCCGCGCACGTTCACCTGCATTCGCACTCGAAAACCTCGGCGCCAGGCGGCCAGCGCCAACCCTTGCGGGCTGCAGCCGCCGTGGCCTGCGGTCATGAACACGGTGGTGGCCTCGCGCCAGATCTGCAGTTCTTCGCGCCGCCCGGCCACGCGCCCCGGCAGCAACGCGCCCATTGCCATCAGCAGGCACGCGGCGCCGCAAGTGAAGTCGGTGGTCTGCTGGTAATACGGCACGCTCTGCGGGCGTGCGACCTGGTGCTGGAGGATGCGTTTTTCCAGACGCAGGGCCGGGCTGTGGTCCTCGTAATAGTCATTGATGAGGGCAAAGCGGCGGTAGCCATTGCGCTCGTACAGCGCCAGGGCGCCGGGGTTGTCGGTGCGCACCTCCAGGCGCAGGTAGGCGCAGTCATGTTCCAGGGCGCAGGCCTCGATGCGCGTCAGCAATTGCTTGCCCAAGCCCATGCCGCGCGCGTGTTCGGCGATGGCGATGGAGTACAGGCGCGCCAGCGAAGTGCCGCGATGGAACAGCACCAGTGCATAACCGAGCAACAGCCGATCATTTTCCGCCACCAGCAACTGGCCATGGGCACGGCTGATCAACCACTGGAAACTGCGTGGCGAGAGCCGGTCGGTGGTGAAACAGTGCTGTTCCAGCGCGACCAATTCGGGCACATCAGCGGGGGTTGCAACGCGAAAGAAAAGAGCCATATGACCGCCGTAAAAGTTGCGTAACGAAACGGGACTTCTCTAAAAGATCGTGCTTAATAGAAAAGGTCGAGTTCTCTAAAGCGGATCAAATATTATGTCAGCGGTACAAGGTCATTGGCGTGAAGTATCCGAGCAAAACGTCGCGGCGACAATAACTTCCAACGGTTATTTTTCGGTTGCAAGCAAAGGTTCCAGCCAAGTGGTGATCATTGTTGAACGCAAGGAAGATTGGGCCTCTTACTTCCCCAGCGAAGATATCGTGACCGCCCAGGAATACCTTGAGCAAACCCGTGAAAGCGAGACGGGCAAGCGTGTGCAGGTGATCAACCTGTGCCGCAGCTACAAGTACCTGGGGCACGGCTACTACTGCTCATTGCTGGCGGAAGCGCGCGGGCACAAGGTGATTCCGTCGGTACGCACCATCAGTGAACTGACTAAAAAGTCGTTGTATGGCTTGTCGTTGGATGACCTGGATAAAACCCTCGATAAAGCCTTGAGTCATCACCTTTACAGCAATACCGAAGGCTTTACCCTGACACTTTATTTTGGTCGAACCAATATAGAGCCACTGCAAGAGTTGGCCCGCCAGTTATTTGAAACCTTCCCGTGCCCGATCTTGTTAGTTGAGTTTCGCAAACACAATGGCTGGCACATTGAAGGGGTCAAGTCCGGGGTATTGCACAAGTTGCGCGATGACCAGGAAGACCAGTTCGCCCACGCCCTCGACAACTTCAGCCGCAAGATCTGGCGCCAACCGCGCTCACGCCGCTTGGCGCGTTATGACCTGGCGATTCTTCACGACCCACAGGAGCAACTGCCACCGTCCAATGCCCGCGCCCTGGAAAACTTCGTGCGGGTCGGCAAAGGGCTGGGCATCGATGTGGAGCTGATCGAGCGCAAGGATTATTCGCGCCTGGCCGAGTACGACGCCTTGCTGATCCGTGAGACCACCAGCGTCGATAACCACACCTACCGTTTTGCCAAAAAAGCCGAAAGCGAAGGCCTGGTGGTGATGGATGACCCGGCATCAATCCTGCGCTGTACCAACAAGGTCTATCTCACGGACTTGCTCAACAGCCATCAACTGGGCATGCCCGCCACCGAGATTCTCTACAAGGAGCGACCGGAAGATTTCGAACGGGTCGGTGAGCGCCTGGGTTTCCCGCTGGTGTTGAAGATCCCCGACGGTTGCTTCTCGCGCGGCGTGATCAAGGTGGAAAGCCAGGAAGCCCTGCTCAAAGCCACCGCCGAGCTGTTCGAACATTCGGTGCTGTTACTGGCCCAGGAGTTTTTCTACACCGAGTACGACTGGCGCATTGGCGTACTCAACCGCAAGCCGATCTTTGCCTGCCAGTACTTCATGTCCAAGGGGCATTGGCAGATTTATAACCACAAGGCCATCGGCCAGGACATCAACGGCGAATGCCGCACCCTGGCGGTCCACGAAGCACCCAAGGCGGTGGTGGAGCTGGCGGTGAAAACCGCCAACCTGATCGGCGACGGCCTTTATGGCGTCGACCTCAAGCAGTCCGGTGACAAAGTGGTGGTGATCGAGGTCAACGACAACCCCAACATGGACGCCGGTATCGAAGATGCCTATTTGCAAGACGACCTGTATGCACTGGTGCTGGAGGAGTTCGTACGGCGGCTGGAGTTGAAACGCCAGGGCCAGGGCTGGTGACGCGCGATGATCCAGCGCTTTGAACTGATCGAGGGAAAACTGTGCAAAGCGGACAAGGACGACGCTGCAATCATGCTGTTCAACAACCCGGACGCGGCCGAACGCGAGTGGCTGCGTGAGCATCACAAACTCGACGAGCACGCCCTGGCCTCGGCCCTCGACCCGGACGAAGTCTCCCGCATAGAGTTTCACCCCGACAACCTGTTCCTGATCTGGAAACGCCCGGAGAACTACTCGGGCGGCGGCAGCCTGATGTTCGAAGTGGCCTCCTGCGGGCTGTTGTTTTCGCCCGGCCGCCTGCTGGTGATCGCCACGGATGACACCTCACTGGCGGGGCTCGGCGCACGCCGGCCGTTGCATGCGCCGCTGGACGTGCTGCTGGATCTGCTGCTTAACAATATTCACCACTACCTGGGCCATCTCAAGGTGATCAAGCTGGTGGCGCGGGAGTTGCAGCAACAGTTCAACGCGTCGATGAGCAACCAGCACCTGATGCAGATGTTCAACCTCAGCGAGAGTTTGATCTATTACATCAACGCGCTGCACAGCAACGGCGCGGTGTTGTCACGGTTGCGCAACCACGCGGAAAAGGAGCATTTCGGTGCCGAGGTGCTGGGCTTGATCGATGACCTGATCATTGAGAATCACCAGTGCTACAAGCAGGCGGAAATCTACTCCAACGTGTTTTCCGGGCTGATCGATGCACGCGGCAACCTGATGAACAACAGCATGAACAACCTGTTGCGCAAGCTGACGTTGATCAACGTGGTGTTCCTGCCGCTTAACCTGATCGCCAGCGTGGGCGGGATGTCGGAGTTCAGCATGATGACGGCGGGCACGCCGTGGTGGGTGTCTTACCCGCTGTTGATGGTGGCGATGGGGGTTGGGGCGGGGTTGATGGTGTTCGGGCTCAAGCGCATCGCAGGCGGCGCCAGCCGCGCGTGAGTACATTGCACTTTGTGGGAGCGGGCTTTTGGTGGTGTACATATCCGTTGCTGCGGTAACGGCTGAGTAGGGTTCCGCTCTTACAGCGGGGCACTTTTGGAAAGACCGGAATGCCGGCCCAGCCAAAAGTAAGCAAAAAGTCTTCGCCCCAACACTCGGTGCCTCGCTATGGCTCGGCATGCCCGCAATCCGCCAGTGATTTGGGGGGGCGATTTCAGATCAAGATCACGATCAAAAGCGCAGATCAAAAGACCGCTGACTTCGTCATCGAAAAGGATGTAAGGGCCGGAGCAACAGCAAAGCAACAGCAACAGCAGAGCCAGCTCCCACAGAAAAGCAGCTCTTCAGTGTATGCAAATCCGCAGCCGACTTCATTTTCAAAACTGCATGCGGTCAAGTGTGGGAGCGGGCTTGCTCGCGAATGCGGTGGGTCAGTGACAGATAAATTGGCTGACCCACCGCTTT